>JAAPAA010000261.1 GCA_012274165.1 Thiobacillaceae bacterium | reverse complement strand
GCCATCATCGGTGGCCTGATCGCCAGCGGGGCGCGGCCCACCGATATCGAGGTGGTGGAAATCAACGCCGACGCGCGCGGGCAACTGGCCGCGCGCTATGGTGTAACCGCCCATGCTGATTTGGCGCAGGCACAGCTGCACCCCTTGATTGTGCTGGCGGTGAAGCCCCAGTCCCTGCCCGAGGTGGCGGCTGCGCTGGCAGAGCGCCTCTCGACCCAACAACTGGTGGTGTCGATTGCCGCCGGGGTGCGGGTGGCTGACCTTAGCCGCTGGCTGGGTGGCCATGGCCGCATCGTTCGCGCCATGCCCAACACCCCGGCCCTGGTTCAGGCCGGGATTGCCGGGCTCTTCGCGCCGGCCGCCGTCAATCAGGACGCACGTTCGCAAGCCGAAACGGTGCTGCGTGCGGTTGGCGGAGTGGTGTGGGTGGAAAACGAGCCCCAGCTGGATGCGGTGACGGCGGTCTCGGGCAGCGGCCCTGCCTATGTGTTTTATTGCATCGAGTCGCTGGAAGCGGCGGCGCTGGCGCAGGGACTATCGCCAGCCACCGCGCGCCAGTTGGCGTTGCAAACATTTTTTGGCGCAGCCAAATTGGCGCTGGAGTCAGGTGAGGAGCCGGCGCTGCTGCGCCAGCGCGTGACCTCCAAGGGCGGCACCACCGAACGCGGCATTGCTGCGCTGGAGGCCGCAGCGGTCAAATCCGCCTTCGCTCAGGCGGTGGACGCCGCCAGCCGCCGCAGTGCCGAATTGGGTGACGAACTGGGACGCCTGGCATGATTGCAGGTGCGCTGGCTTTCCTGATCCAAACGCTCGGCAATCTGTTCGTGATTGCCGTGCTGCTGCGTTTCATGATGCAGCTGTTCCGGGTGCCGTTTCGCAATCCCTTCGCCCAGTTCATCGTCGTCTTGACCGATTTTGCAGTGAAGCCGCTGCGTCGCGTGGTGCCTGGTTTGTTCGGCCTCGACTGGGCGTGTCTGGTGTTGGCGTTACTGGTTGAACTGGGAGTGGTAACGGCGGGTTATTGGCTGGATGACTTCCCGTTTGCACTGGCAGGCGGCAAAGTGTGGCTGGTGATGCTGGGGCTGGCGGTAGTGCGCCTGCTGAGCCTGACGGTTTACATGATTATCGGCCTGACGCTGGCGCGCGCGGTGCTGTCGTGGGTAAACACCAACACGCCGTTGATGCCGGTGATCTATGAACTGTCCGAGCCGTTCCTGCGCCCGCTGCGCCGCATTGTGCCGATGGTGGCGAACGTCGATTTGACGCCGATGGTGTTGTTTATTCTCTGCCAACTGGTGTTGATGGTCCCGATTCTGGCGTTGGAGCAGGCCCTCCTTGGCGCACTCTGACCCTCCTGTCTGGGGGCGTCGGCATGGGGATGAATGGCTGCTTGAATTACATGTGCAGCCCGGGGCGAAAGTCTCAGCCGTGGTGGGCGAACACGGTGGCCGCCTGAAATTAAAGATTGCAGCCCCTGCGGTCGATAATAAGGCGAATGCCACGCTGCTGACCTGGCTGGCCGCGCAACTGTGCGTGCCCAAATCAGCGGTGCGGCTGGTCCGAGGAGAGTCTTCACGTAAAAAAACAGTCGCTGTGCGAAGTGACAATACGCCTTGGCGTGATTTGGAAAAGAACAATCAAACATGAGTATCCATCTGGAACAGGAAGTCTCCGATTTCAGCGAGCGGCGCTTGCGTCTGGCGGGTGCGATTACGGAATATTCCAATTGGCTGGACCAGCAGCATGGCATTGATGTCGAGCGCTCGCTGCGTCTGACCGATGCGGCGAGCAGCCTGCGCCAGGACAAGCTGGTGGTGGCCTTCGTTGCCGAATTTTCGCGCGGTAAAACCGAACTCATCAATGCCCTGTTTTTTGCCGGCCATGGTCAGCGCCTGCTGCCATCCGACGCCGGGCGCACCACCATGTGCCCGACCGAGTTGTTCTCAAATCCGGACGAAGCCCCCAGTCTTTCGCTGCTGCCGATCGAGACGCGGCGTCGCGACGAATCGCTGAGCCAACTCAAACACATGCCGATCGAGTGGTGCCGGATTACCCTTGATCCGGCTGACCCGCGCCAGATGCAGCAAAGCCTGAAAAAACTCACCGAAACCCGGCCGATGCCGGCGGTAGAAGCGATCGAGCTCGGGTTGTGGAGCGGTGAAGATGCCAGCGAGCGCCATCAGCTGCGTCCGGACGGCACGGTCGAGGTTCCCGCCTGGCGCTATGCCATGGTCAATTACCCGCACCCGCTGCTGCAGGCCGGGCTGACCATACTCGACACCCCCGGACTCAATGCGCTGGGCGCCGAACCCGAACTCACCTTGTCGGTGATTCCCAACGCGCATGCGGTGATGTATCTGCTGGCGACCGATACCGGGGTGACGCGCTCGGATCTGGAGATATGGCAAAAGCATGTGCATCGCCACGCCAACTATCACGTGGCGGTGCTGAACAAGATCGACATGCTGTGGGACGAACTTAAAAGTGATGTCGAAGTGCAGGCCAGCATCGAGCGGCAGGCCGAAGAAACCGCGCGCGTGTTGAAGCTGCCGCGCAGTCGGGTGTTTGCCGTCTCGGCGCAAAAGGCGCTGGTGGCGACCATCCGCGGCGATGTGGCCTTGCGTGTCCGTTCCGGCATCGAATCGCTGGAATATCTACTGGCGCACCAGGTGATTCCGTCGCGACGCGACATGCTGCACCACGCGATCAGCCGCGAGGTATTGGTTTCGCTGGATGAGAGCCGGACGGATCTGGACGCGCGGCTCAAACGCAGCAGTGATGAGCTGGTACAGCTGACCCAGTTATCCGGCAAGAATCGCGAGTTGATCGAGCAGACGCGCGCCAGTTTGCAGCAGGAAAAAGACAGTTACGACGCTACCGCGGTGCACTTCAAGATCACCCGGAAAATGGTGCAGGCGCAGGGCGAGCAGTTGATGGCGAATTTGTCGGAGACAGCGTTGGACGGGATTTGCCAGGCCGGCCGCGCGGCCATGGAGGAGAGCTGGACCACGCGCGGACTGACCAGTGGAATTCGTCAACTGAGCGAGCAGTTGAATGATCGCCTGCTGTCCGCCACCAAGATGGCCGACAGCATGCTGGAGGCGCTGGATCGGGCGTATGTTCGCTTTCACCGCGACCATCAGTTGCCGAAGATGCAGGTGCCACGCCTGGATTTGGGCGCGTATCGCAACCGGCTGAAAGTCTTGATGCAGGAGACCGATGCGTTTTGCCGCGACCCCGCCAATTTGTTGCTGGAAAAAAAATTCATGATCCGGCGCTTTTACGCCGGGCTGGCCGAAGCGGCGCGCAAGGCATTCAATCTGGCGCGGACCGAGGCGGAACGCTGGCTGCGGATCGCGCTTGATCCCGTCATGACGCGCATCCGCGAGCACAAGCAGTACCTCGACACGCGCCTGAACAGCTTGCAGCGTATTCTGGAAAACATGGGCACGCTGCACAGCCGGATGGCGCAAATCAAACAGGACATCAGCGACATGCGCCACGACAAGGTGGCGCTCGCCCGCATCGCTGCGCAACTGGCCGCTTAGTTAGCTATTCAGGCGGCTCAACAGCAGGGCGGTCTTGTCGGGATCGGTGTTTTTCAACAGGCGCTGCGTCAGCGGCGCCAAATCTTCAAGTTGGGTTTTCAGCACCTGCTGCTTGACCTGCAGCAGGCTGGCCGCCTGCAT
>JAAPAA010000260.1 GCA_012274165.1 Thiobacillaceae bacterium | reverse complement strand
TGCGGCAGCTCGACGTGCTCGTCCAGCACACCCACCAGCCGCTTGAGCATCTCGCCACGAGCGCGCGCGACCTGGCGCAACGCGACCTTGGTGGTCAGCTGTCGCCGGAAGTGGCATTGCTCGTCGACGATCGGATTCGGGGGAACAACGCTATGTCAGAAACAGGAATACAATTCTGATATCTAGACACGATCATGACCAAGCTCCCTGAATCCATCCTGCTGCAAGCCCAGTCCCTGCCTGAGGGGGGCGTGCTGTCGCCCAAGGAGTTCCTGCACCTTGGGAGCCGGGCGGCCGTCGATCAGGCCCTGTCACGCCTCACCAAGGAAGGCAAGCTGCTCCGCGTTGCGCGCGGAACCTACGTCACCCCGGTGTCGAGCCGGTTCGGGACGCGTGCGCCCGCGCCTGAGAAGGTGGTCCACGCATTGGCGGCCCAGAGTGGCGAAGTCGTGACGCCCCACGGCGCCAGTGCTGCCAACACGCTGGGGCTCACCCAGCAGGTGCCGATTCGAGAGGTCTACCTGACCTCCGGGCGCACTCGGAAACTGAAGCTTGGTCGCTCGGAGGTCATGGTGAAACACGCTCCGCGCTGGATGCTCGCGCTGGGATCCGGCCCGGCCGGTGCGGCTGTGCGCGCCCTGGCCTGGATGGGACCGGCACATGTGGGCGAATCGCTGACCGCCTTGCGCCGTACGCTGCCGGCTTCCGAGTGGCAGACGCTGGCATCGGCGCGCGCCGTTTTGCCGTCCTGGATGGCACGCGCAATTGGCGAAGAAGCCGTTCGTGGCTGAGCGCTTCTTCGCCCTCAACCGCGACGACCAGCGGGAAGTGCTGGAACAAGCACGGGCCAAGACCGATCGCCCTACCCACTTGCTCGAGAAGGATGTCTGGGTGGTCTGGGCGCTCGGGACCCTGTTCGAATCGCCACTGGCCGCAGACCTGACCTTCAAGGGCGGCACCTCGCTCTCGAAGGCCTACAAGATCATCGATCGATTCTCCGAAGACATAGACCTCACCTACGACATCCGCAAGTTGATAGGGGACCTGACAGGTGGCGAAGAATTCCTGCCGGCGAGCCGTAGCCAGGCCAGCAAGTGGACCAAGGCCGTTCGGGACCGCCTGCCGGAGTGGATTGCCGCAGAAGTGCAGCCGCTTGTCAAAGCAGCGTTGGAGCGCGAGCAGCTGGAGGCAAAGCTGGAGATCGGCGGTACGGAACGCGACAAACTCCTGCTGCACTATCCGGCGATCAAGCAAGGAACCGGCTATGTCCCGCCCGTCGTCACGCTGGAGTTCGGCGGCCGGTCGACCGGCGAACCGCATCAGGTATTGCGTGTGGCGTGTGACATGGACGGTCATGTCGAAGGCGTCACGTTTCCCTCGGCATCTCCTTTGGTGATGAGCGTGGCGCGAACGTTCTGGGAGAAGGCCACCGCGGCCCATGTCTACTGCGCTCAGGGGCGAATCCGCAGCGAGCGTTACGCTCGACACTGGCACGACTTGGCCGCCATCATGCGCAGCACGCACTTCGGCGCCGTCATTGGTGATCGTGCGGTCGCTCGGGCCGTGGCCGAGCACAAGTCCTATTTCTTCTGCGAGAAGGACGCCGGTGGAGAAATCATCGACTACTTCCTCGCGGTGGAAGGTGCGTTACAGATCGTGCCCGAAGGTGCTGCCCGTGAGTCGCTCGCCAGCGACTACGCCAGCATGCTCGAAGACGAAGTCATGGTCGGCAACGCCCTGCCCTTCGATCAACTGATGCAGGCCTGCGCCGAGGTCGCCGCGCGGTCCAACGCTGCCGCGAAGCCATCCGATGAGAGGCAAAAGGCATGATCGGATCGAGGACCCGCCATTCACTTGCGCAGTTCCTGGAACTTCAGGAGCCCGCCGTCTCCCTCGTGCTGCTCAGCAAGTACGGCGTGCAACACCTGTCGCTGTCGCCTGGTCAGCTGCTGTTTGGACTCTTGAACACGTTTCGCGAGCTGGATGATCGCGTCCTGTTGCTTGTGCTCACCGAAATCGTGGCGACCACGGGTGACCTGCGCGCGAGGGTGAATCCGAAGTACCGTTTCACCGAGCGCTTGCACGACCTGACGCAATGTCTGCTGCTGAACGGCTACTTCGTCCAAGAGGCGAAGCTCGTTCCGATCGATCCATCGATTGCCGATGCCATGCCTCTGGAGGATGACCTGATCGCGGCGCTGCGGAACTCGGGCGCTCCCCGCGCGCAGGAGATCATCGCCAAGATCGGCGATTCGGCCCAGTCATTCCGCGCGACGCCGCCCGACTACAACGCGGCGCTCGTGAACGCGCGTGTCGCGCTGGAAACTGGCGGCGGACATTGCCGCCAGCGTGGCATCGCGTGTACAAGGCCTGGTCCCCTACAACCGGTCGAAATGGGGCGAAGTGCTGGGGTTCCTGCGCACGAGCGGCGAGGTCATGGCCCGAAGAGGAAAAGGGCCTGGCCGGTGTGTTCGGGTTCCTGAGCCCGGGCGCCCATCGCCCCGTGGGCATTCCAGAGGACCAGATGACCCGCCTGGGCCGCTCGTTCGCGCTCAACATGTGCTGGTTCCTGCTCAAGAACCATCTCGCGTCCAAGTGACGTGGCGTGCTTGAAGCACCGGCGGCGCGCGATCGCCCCCCCCGCCGGTGTAGGCTTCCTTGCTAGCCGGCCTGCTTAGCCTCCATGCTTTGCTGGTACGCCAGTTCGGCTTCACGATCCAGGTCGCGCCAACTGTCATCGGCGCCGCCAGTCCCACCGGCCTCGACGAACACCAGCCCCGCGCGCCCCGCCTTGCGGTAGGTTAGCCACCCGCGGCAGTTCAGCGTGTTCCCATTGAACATGCGGTCACCTTCCGGCTCGTACTCCCCGGTCATGTCTCCGTCGGCTTGGATCGTCCATTCGTCCGTCGCGGCCCACAAGTCCGCCGTCGGCGGGCACTCGACGTCCATTTCAGGTTCATCTGGATAGCCGGCATTGCTCTCAGCCATTGCACCGGCGACTTCGTCGGAGTTGTAGATCGCTTCGGCCAACGCCTCGCGAGCGTGCGAATCGTAGAAATCAGCGATGCCTTCATAGACGCTGACCCGATCCGCACTTCCCTTCAACGCGACTACACACGCCGGCGTCACCACCGAAGGTGCCGCACCGTCTTCAAGACCCAGCTCGACGACGCGCGCCGTCCCCATCGGGAGGTTGAGCACGACGATCTCGGCGTCGTCGAGGTGGTAGTCGAGCTTGGGGTTCACGTCTTCGACGACCAGGGCCGCGTAGGTGCGGTAGCCCAGCAGCGCGGCGACGACTTCGGAAAGGTGGGAACGCTTGACGGTCAAGCCTTGCGCAGCAAGCGCTTGGAAGGCCGTATAGGCGGCCGAACGTACATAGTTGCTCATCGGAATACTCCAATAACTGTTCGAGCGCTGGACGTTTTGTCGCTATCGAACAGCCGGTATTCCGGATGGTTGAAGGCGAGGGTACTTCGAGGAGATTGCCAATGGCCTTTTTCAAGCTGTCCAGAGCTTAGGCGGGCGCCTGGCGGTGATTTTACTCTCAGAGCGAACGCGCCACAGGCATACAAAGTTCGCAATCGCTGCCGCGCTCGAACAAAAACCTGCTGTGCAAGCCCGTCTGGCGCGGAGCAGCCTCGGCGGATTACCTGAAAATTCGCTGAAAGTACGAAATTTGCTGCGCAGTAAATGTTGCCGATGGCCAAGGCGCTTGCCGCCATCCCCTCGGTCAACGCACTGCTGCGTATCGAACCACCGGAATTGCAACCTCGATCGGGTACGGCTCGGCTTGACGGCCCCTGCCGACCATCCGCTAGAGTCGGATGCCGCCGGACTTGGGCGTTGCGAACTGGTCGGGCTCCTTGCCGAGCGGGAAGGCGACGACGTACAGGACGCTGACCGGCATGGGCTTTGCGTCCGTCGCCACGCCCCACTTCACCTGCATCTTGCGCTCGGCATAGC
>JAAPAA010000259.1 GCA_012274165.1 Thiobacillaceae bacterium | reverse complement strand
TCGCCGGTCTGGCTGGAATGCGCTTCGTCCGCGATGACCGCGAAATGCTTGCCCTTGGAGGCTGACAGTTCTTGCACCTCCTTCAACGCGAAGGGAAAGGTCTGGATCGTGCAGACCACGATCTTTTTGCCGCCTGCCAGCGCCTCGGCCAGTTGCCCGCTTTTCGCCCCGCTATCGGCCTTGATCGTAGCCACCACGCCGGTGGTCCGTTCGAAGTTGAAGATGGCTTCCTGCAACTGGGTGTCGATCACGTTGCGATCTGACACGACCAGCACCGTATCGAAGACCTTGTGGTTCTGATCATCATGCAAATCGGCTAGAAAATGCGCCGACCAGGCGATGGAGTTGGATTTGCCAGAGCCCGCGGAGTGCTGGATGAGGTAGGTCTTGCCCGGGCCTTCAATCGCGGCGTGGCGGATGAGCTCCTTCACAGCGACCAACTGATGGAAGCGCGGGAAGATGAGCGTTTCCTTGGTCACCTTCTTTCCGGCAACCTCGACGTCCTTGACTTCCAGATGCATGAACTCGCCCAGTACTTCGAGCAGCGTGTCGGGGTGCCAGACGAAGTCCCAGAGGTAGTAGGTCGGGTATCCCTTGCCCTTCGGCGCGGCCGGATTGCCGGCGCCAGCGCTCAGCGCATCGACGCCATCGGGCTTACCGATGTTGAAGGGCAGGAAGAACGTGTCTTCGCCTTCGAGCTTGGTCGCCATAAACACCAGGTCGGTCGAGACCGCGAAGTGCACCAGGGCGCGGGTCTTGAACTGGAGCAGTGCCTCGAGTTCCTTGGTCTTAGCGTCCTTGGGCAGGCGGTCGTGCTTGTACTGCTTGATGGCGTCACGCACGTTCTGCGTGAGGTCGGTCTTGAGCTCCGCCGTGACGACCGGCAGGCCGTTGACGAACAGCACGACGTCGATGCTGTTCTCGTTATGCAGGCTGTAGTGGAGCTGGCGGACGGCAGTCAGGCGGTTTTGCTTGTAGGTCTTGAGCAGTGCCGGGTTCTTGCCATGTGCAGGCTTGAACTGGCATAGCGAGAACTTGGCGTCGACGTCCTTGAACCCGTGCCGCAGCAGGTGCAGCGTGCCGTGCGCGTCGAGCTGCTTGGCCACGCGCTTGATGAATATGGTCTCGGACGCACCGTTGTGCCACTTCTTGAACTTCGCCCACTCGGTAGGTTGCGTGTCCTGCACGAATTTGACCAGGTCCTCGCCCAGGATGGCGAGCTCACGGCTGTAGGTGGCTTTGGTGCCGGCGTCCTGCAGGTGCGTCACAACGCGCCATCCGTGGGCTGCAAGCTGCACGCACAGTTCGTTCTCGAAAACGTGCTCGGTGTGAATATTGGAAATTGTCGGCACGGTCTCCCTTTCTTCTAACTATTCGGTGGGTATCGGCGCTGCTCTTGTAGTGACCGCGCTTAACTTGCCAATTTCGGGCGTTTCACCTCGTCGAGCGTCTTGCCGTCCTTGGTCTTCCAGAAGACCCAGCCGTTCAGGCCTGCGCCGCAGACCGTGCTGCCGGCGCCGCTTGGTGACTTGAAGAGCACGTCGCGCTGGAATACATAGAAGCCGTCAACGAGCACGAGTGCGCCGTCCGCGACGAGCGACGCGCGTTTGGATGACACAGTCTTGGCCACGCTCGGAACCTCGTCCTTGCGCGCCCGTGAGCCCTTAAGGCAACGCTGAACAAGCCGCCGATATTGCCGGCAAGAACCGGTGAGTTGCGGAATGTGGAAGGGCCAGTCGATTTCGGTCGCGATTGATCGGAATTTCGCTCCATTCACTGGGCGCTGGCGCCCGCTGTGCGCCTCGCGGACGCACCTATGCCAGCAGTCGCTGCCGCGCCATGTAGATGTTGGCCAACCCCAGCGCGACGAACGCCCTCGTCGCATTCTTCGCCAGGCCCCGGTAACGCACCTTGTTGAAGCCCCATAGCTTCTTCACGACGGCGAAGACATGCTCGACTCGCGAGCGCACTCTGGACTTCACCCGGTTGATGATTCGGTCGAGATCCTCGGTCGCGCTGCCCGGTCGTACTCGCTGGTTCGTCCAGTCCTGCGCCTGTGGCGCCTTTGAGCGGATCAGTGCTTGCTGCGATGCGTAGGCACTGTCGCCGTACAGTTTCTCCTCGGCGCCGTGCATCAGCTCAGGCAGTGGGTGCTTGTCGTGCACGTTCGCCGCGGTCACGACTGCGCTGTGCGCCAAGCCCGTCTCGCTGTCCACGCCAATGTGCAGCTTCATGCCGAAGTGCCACTGCTGGCCCTTGCGCGTCTGATGCATCTCGGGATCCCGCTCGCGTTTGGCGTTCTTCGTGGAACTGGGTGCCGCGATGATCGTGGCGTCAACGATGGTTCCCTTGCCAACCTTCATTCCCTGCGACTGAAGAACCTCTCCCACCTTGGCGAACAGTGCCGCGCCCAGTTGCTTGTCCTCAATGCGGCGGCGGAACTTCAGCAATGTCGTTGCATCGGGCACTCGCTCCATGCCCAGGTCGATACCGACAAAGCGGCGAAGAGCGGTGCTGTCCAGCAGTGCGTCTTCGCAGGCTTCGTCGGCCAGGTTGAACCAGTGCTGCACGAAGTACATGCGGAGCATGCACTGCAGCGCCACGGGTGGGCGGCCGTTGCCAGGCTTCGGGTAGTGCGGTTCGATGACCGCGCAAAGCTGCTCCCACGGAACCACTCGCTCCATCGTGGCCAGGAACTGGTCACGGCGTGTCGGCTTGAGGTAGCGTTCGAACTCCGCGTTCTGATCTGCGGCCATGGCAAGGGTCTGTTGCTTCATGTTCGGAGTGCAGCATGTGCCGTGCCAGCTTTGGACTTATTCAGCATTGCCCTAAGTTCTGCCGAGCGCGCAACTGGCTCAGGTGGCACCGATTACGGGTAGAGCTGCGTCGCAGTTGATGTCTCGTTGGCAGTCACAGCCCAAATGGTCTCAATGTGCGGCGCAATCCACCCTAGCGGAGGGCAGTTCTCAAGAATCGCCTGCCAGATTCTCGACTTCAGAGCGCCAAGATTCAACGGCCCGTACGTCCCCGCGAACCCGGTACATATGCGATCTGACACGACGGTTTGGCCGGCGTTGCCTCGGCCGTTGAGAGCCTGATCGATGAACTCAAAGCGAAGTGTGCATTTGTGCGTTTGGGACACAAGTTTAGTAAGGCTACCGCTGAAGGCAATCTGAATCTCATATAGCGGATGAGGTACGTCGGATTCGCGAACGGTCTGTTGCTCGGCTCCAGGCTCTGGATGGAGCATGCTTTCGAGTCGGCGCCCGCGTATCGCGACATGTTGGTCTATGAGGTCGACTGCGGCCTGCGATGCTCCGTGGTCCTTGGATGACCCTTTGGCATGACCTTCGTCAGCAATGCTGAAGATGCACCCCTTTGCGTCTTCTGCGTCCGTCGCGACTTGGCCTAGCAGGTCTGCGGCCTCGGCCCACATTGGCCAATTGGGCAAACCGGGCCTCAGGAGCCTGTCGAAATCAACGCTTGCCGCTCGCAGCGCCTTGCTTGCCGCTGTCAACGCCCGCGCGGAGGTCTGCCATAGCAGCAGCATTGCCAACGTCTGGGCGTCAAGTTCGCTCTGTGTGTTCATAGGTGATTCTTGGACATGTCGCTTGCTAGCGTAGTCCACCGCTGGCTCACAAGGTGAGCCAGCAAGTCCGAATCGCCGTAAGCGTCCAGCCAAGTCATCTTGAAACGCCGATAGGAGCAAAGGATGCTCGTGTCCACTTCATTGCTTGGTGGACACGTGGACACTATCGATCCCCTGGCCCGCACCGGTCGACGTCGCCGGCGTCTGCACAGCGACGAATTCAAGGCCGATGCGGTGGCTGCCGCGGCCCAACCCGGCGTCTCGATGGCGTCAGTGGCACTGTCGCGCGGCATCAACGCCAACCTGCTGCGCCGCTGGGTTCGCGAGTCGGAGACTCCGATGGCCCGCAGCGCGTCCATTGCCACACCGACAACGCCGGCGTTCGTGTCGCTGCAACGCCCTGCGCCTGCTGCTGCTCCTGCGCCTGCTGTTGCCAGTGGGCATGGCGAGATCCGCGTTGAAGTGCGCCGCGGCGC
>JAAPAA010000258.1 GCA_012274165.1 Thiobacillaceae bacterium | reverse complement strand
GGGCTGGGATGGGTTGCCTCGCGCCGGATCAGAACCAGGCCGCGGTTATTTGTAGCGAGCCTGGCAGAGCTATCCAAAGACCGCCAGCAACTTGGCTCTCGTTCATGAATACAAAACTGGCCCACCTGGCTGAACGTCGCCAACGACTGGTGGCGCAGGCTGCTTCCCAGCGAACCGCCCTGGCGCACGACATGGAACCCTGGCGCGCGCGCCTGGCCCTGGCAGACCGGGGGGTGGCCATGGTCCGGTACGTCAGACATCACCCCGGCTTGATGCTGGGAGCTGCGCTCTTGCTTGCAGTGCTGCGTCCGAGCCGCACCAGCAAATGGCTTCGGCGTGGCTGGGTGGTGTGGCAGATTGGGCGCAGACTGCACCGGGGCAGCGCAGCCAGAAAACCCGATGGCGGCGGGTGACCTCACCTTATCCACACACTCACGATACGAGACAGACATGAACGCTATCAAAGGAATCGCAATCGTACTGATTCTGGCCGGAACGCTCGGCTTGATATATGGCGGGTTTAGCTATACCAAAGAAACGCATGAGGCCAAACTGGGGCCGATCGAGCTTTCGGTGACGGACAGGGAGCGCGTCAATATCCCGGTTTGGGCAGGTGTTGGGGCCATCCTGATTGGCGGCGCGCTCCTGGTTTTTGGCGGCAACAAGCGCTAATGTCGCTTTTGCTGTGAGCGTTCCGTATTGCATGACTGGCGGCACCCCATGATTTCCGCTCCAGCCGAAGCAAGCGGAAGCCCCGCAACCGAACCGGTGGCGGATGCTATCGCCCTACCCGCCAAGCTTGCCGATGCCATTCCACTTGCGGCCCACTTGCCCGTAGAGTTTCGTGGTGCTGCGCCCGGCATTGTGGCGACCGTTGTGTTGATATTTGCCCTGGACTGGGCGCAACCGTTTCTGATCACCCTGTTGCTCGGGATACTCTTTGCATACACCCTGAACCCGCTCGTGGTGTGGCTGGAGCGGATCAGGATACCGCGCGTCGTGGGCGCCAGCCTGGTCATGCTGGTCGTGCTCTGCGCGCTGGCATTGGGTACTTATGCGCTGCGCGGGCAGGTGCAAAGAATCATCGCGCAGTTACCCATAGCGGCCAGCAAATTGTCGACGGGGCTCGACAAGATGCGAAGCGATCAGCACAGCAACATGAAGAATGTGCAAGCCGCGGCGAGCACAATCGAAAATGCGACCAGCAAAGCCGACTTGTCGCCCAAGCCGCGCACCACGCATGTGGTAATCGACGAGCCTTCGTTCAAACTGAGCAACGCGCTTGTAGCCGGTTCCCAGGGGGTGCTCATCGTTATCGGCCAGGCGGCCATGGTGTTTTTTCTGGTGTTCTTCTTCTTGATCGGCGGCGATATGTTCAAGCGCAAGCTGGTACGGCTCGCGGGCCCGACGCTGTCGAGAAAAAAGATCACAGTACATATCCTGGATGACATCAACCATTCCATCCAGAAATACATGTTCATGCTGCTGGTGACCAATGTCTTGGTTGGGCTGCTTACCTGGGTCGCGCTGTACTGGATCGATTTGGAAAATGCCGGCGCCTGGGCAGTCGCCGCCGGTTTGTTGCATCTCATTCCCTATGCAGGCCCCACCTTCACCGCAGCCATCCTGGGCACGGCGACTTTCATGCAGTTCGATTCGTTCTCCATGGGCTTATTGGCCGCAAGCGTATCGCTGGCAATCGCGACCTTCGCCGGCACGTTTGTCGCGACCTGGATGACCGGGAAATTCGCCAAAATGAATATGGCAGCTGTGTTTGTCTCGCTGCTGTTCTGGGCGTGGCTGTGGGGCGTGTGGGGCATGCTGTTGGGCATTCCGATCATCGTCATCGTGAAAGTCGTGTCACAGCATGTAGAGCAGTTGCACCCCGTGGCGGAATTGCTGGGTGAATGATGCGGCCCGGTTGATCGGGTAGCCGCCTTGCCGCCGCCGGTGCAATTCAGGTGCGGTATTCCGCGTTGATCTTCACGTAGTCGTAGGAAAAATCGCAGGTCCACACGGTGGCGTTGACCGCCCCGCGATTCAACGCCACGCGCACCGTGATCTCGGCTTCCTGCATCACCGCCGCGCCCTGTGCTTCGGTGTAGCTCACCGCACGGCCGCCTTTTTCGGCCACCAGCACCTCGCCCAGATAGACCTGCAGGGTATTGACGTCGAGGTCGTCCACCCCGGCGTAGCCGATCGCGGCGAGAATGCGGCCGAGGTTGGGGTCGCTGGCAAAAAACGCGGTCTTGACCAGCGGCGAGCGCGCGATGGCATAGGCGATCTGCTTGCATTCGGCGTGGTCGCGGCCGCCTTCGATGGCTACGGTGATGAACTTGGTGGCGCCTTCGCCGTCGCGCGCCATCGCCTGCGCGAGCTCGATCGATACCTCACTGAGGGCGGCTTTCAATGCGGCGTAATCGGCGCTGCCGGTGTCGGCGATTGCATGATTGCCGGCCTGCCCGGTGGCGATCAGGATGAAGCTGTCATTGGTCGAGGTGTCGCCATCCACGGTGACGCAGTTGAACGAGACGTCGGCGACTTCCTTAACCAGCTGCTGCATCAGGGCGGGCGCAATCGCCGCATCGGTCGCCACATAGCCGAGCATGGTCGCCATGTTGGGGTGGATCAT
>JAAPAA010000257.1 GCA_012274165.1 Thiobacillaceae bacterium | reverse complement strand
CGCCAACTCTGCGTCAAACAGGGCTGGCTCACCCAGTCCGGCCAGGCCGCACTGTGCTTGCCGAACCAGGTCAGCCTCGAAATCCGCGGCCACAGCAACGCCTATGACACACTCGGTTATTGAACTGCCGGTCACGGCCGACGACCGTCGCATCGCCCGCCTCGCCGCGCTGGCGATCGGCCTGACGCTGGCCGAAGCGGCCATTCCCAGCCCCCTCCCCGGCGTCAAGCCCGGACTCGCCAACATCGTCATCCTGCTGGTGCTGCTGCAACACGGCTGGCGTGCGGCGGCATGGGTGTCCGCCTTGCGCGTACTGGCCGGCGGCCTGCTGTTCGGCAGCCTGTTTGCGCCCGGCTTCTGGCTCTCGGCTGCGGGCGCACTCGCCAGCCTGTTGATGCTGGCGCTGGCGCGCCATCTGCCGCGGGCCTACTTCGGCCCGGTCAGCCTGTCGGTGCTGGCGGCATTCGGCCACATCGGCGGGCAACTCGCACTGGCTGGATGGTGGCTGTTACCGGGCGCAGCGTTGATCAAGCTGATGCCGGTGTTCGCCGCCGCCGCCCTGATTTTTGGCGCAGTCAACGGCATTATCGTCAGCCGCATGCTTGCCGCCCCCGCATCAGACAGGCGACAATCCGCGCCATGCACACGCCCCTGAACACCGTCACCCTCGCCCTGTCCGGCGCATCCGGCATGGCCTATGGTCTGCGCCTGCTCGAATGCCTGCTGGCCGCCGACCTGCGCGTCAATCTGCTGGTGTCGCAAGCCGCGCACCTGGTCGCCAAGCAGGAACTCGGCGTGGCGCTACCCGCCCGCGCCAGCGACCTGGAAGCCCAGCTATCAGACAGTCTCAACACGCGCGACGGCCAGCTGCACGTGTATGGCCGCGAGGACTGGAATGCGCCGGTCGCCTCGGGTTCCAACGCGGCCGATGCCATGGTGGTCTGTCCGTGTTCGATGGGCACGCTCGCAGCGATTGCAAATGGCATGTCCGACAACCTGATCGAACGCGCGGCCGACGTGATGCTGAAAGAACACAGGAAGCTGATCGTGGTGCCGCGCGAAGCGCCGTTTTCCACCCTGCATCTGGAAAACATGCTGAAACTGTCCAGAATGAATGCGGTGATCCTGCCCGCCAATCCCGGTTTCTATCATCGCCCGCAAAGTGTGGAGGACATCATTGATTTCATCGTCGCGCGCATCCTCGACCAGCTCGGCATCGAGCACGCGCTGATGGCACGCTGGGGGGACGATCGGTGAGCGCCGGTATTGAGCAGGGCACGCTGCCTCTGTTTCCGCTCAATACCCTCGTATTCCCCGGCGGCCGGCTGCCGCTGCGCGTCTTCGAGCAGCGTTATCTCGACATGATCAAACAGGCCATCGCCGACGGCACGCCATTCGGCATCTGCGCCATCCGCGAAGGTGCCGAGGTCGGTGCACCCGCTATCCCCTATGCTGTCGGCACCCGCGTGATCATCACCGACTGGGACATGCCGCAAACCGGCATCCTGCACATCGATACCCAGGCGCAGCAGCGTTTTGTCATCCGTAGCATCCATACCGAAGCCAACGGCCTGCTGATCGGCAGCGTCGAGTCCGTCAGCGTCGAAGTCATTTCGCCCATCCCCGACGAGCTCCAGCTCGCCGCCGAAATCCTGCGCCATATTGTCAAGGAATACGGCGATGCGCATTTCCCCGCGCCTCACCATTTTGAAGACGCGGTGTGGGTCGGCTACCGCCTGTCAGAAGTGCTGCCGCTCAAGCTCAGCGCCAAACAAAGCCTGCTGGAAATGAACGACAGCGTGGAACGCCTGCGCATCCTCAACGAAATCCTCAAAAAGCAGATCAATTGATGGCCCGCTTTTACCCCGCGCTCGACACCAAGCACCGCGATTTCATCGCCGCGCAAAAACTGTTTTTCACCGCCAGCGGCACCGCCGACAGCCGGCTCAATCTGTCGCCCAAAGGCATGGACAGCCTGCGCGTGATCGAGGCGAATCGCGTCCTCTACCTTGACCTCACTGGCAGCGGCAACGAAACCGCTGCCCACCTGAAGCACGATGGCCGCATGACGATCATGTGGTGCAGTTTCGATGCCGATCCGCTGATCCTGCGCGCGTACGGGCGCGGCCGTTCGGTGCGGCGGCAGGATGCCGAATGGGGTGAGCTGCGCAGCCACTTTGCTGCACTTCCCGGCGAACGCCAGCTCATCGTGCTCGACATCGAAACGGTGCAAACCTCGTGTGGCTATGCCGTGCCGATGTACACCTACAACGGCGAACGTGACACGCTGGCGCGCTGGGCCGAGAAAAAAGGCACAATGGGTTTGCTGGATTACTGGCGCGATAAAAACCAGGTCAGCATCGATGGCCTGCCTACCGGTTTACTGGAGAACACATAATGAAACCCAGTCTGATCCCGCTACTGTTGCTGCTGAGCGCCTGCGATTCCAGCCCGCCGCCGCAACCGAAAACCGAACTCCAGCCCAACCCGGTATTCGAGACGCAGATTCAGTCGATGAAAAAGGCCCAGGCCGTCGACGGGCAAGTGAAGGATGCGGCGGAGGCGCAGCGCAAACAGATGGACGCAGCGACGCAGGAATAGAACGGGTGACTTGAGCGTT
>JAAPAA010000256.1 GCA_012274165.1 Thiobacillaceae bacterium | reverse complement strand
GAGTGGAACTGTGGAGGAGCCGCCTCTGCAGAAGACCACATTGCGCATTGAGAAGATGGACTGCCCCACCGAGGAGGCTCTCATTCGCAAGCGCCTCGGCGCGATGCCCGAAGTGGAGAGCATGAGTTTCGACCTGGTGAACCGGAAGCTGACGGTCAATCACGCGCCCACCGCCCTCCCTGCGGTGCAGGCCGCTCTCTCCGAAGTTGGCATGCAGGGTGTGCCCGATACGCCGGCCATCGAGGCGGCTCAAGCCGCAACGCCTGTCGCCAAAAAACCTTGGGCCGTCGACCACTGGAAGCTTCTGCTGGGCGGAGCTTTCGCCTTAGCAGCTGAGCTGTGCGCGCTCGCCTTCGGCGACATCTCCGTCCCGGCCGCAGTGCTGTCGGTGGCAGCCATCTTCCTGAGCGGAGTCGACACGTACCGCAAGGGTCTCATCGCTCTTCGCCACAAGACGCTGAACATCAACGCGCTGATGGCCATCGCGGTCACCGGAGCCGTGCTCATCGGGCAATGGCCGGAAGCTGCCATGGTCATGTTCTTGTTCGGGGTCGCCGAGGCCATCGAATCGCTATCCCTCGAGCGCGCCAGGCGAGCCGTTCAAAGTCTCATGTCGATGGCGCCCGAGACTGCGACTGTGCGCAGCGAACAGGGGTGGGCGAGCGTCCCCGTCTCCCAGGTCGCTATTGGCGCTGTTGTGCGCGTACGGCCCGATGAACGAATCCCGGTAGACGGCGTCGTCACGGCTGGTGCGAGCTCTGTCGACCAAGCGCCCATCACGGGCGAGAGCATCCCCGTCGACAAATCGGTCGGCGACCCGCTGTACGCCGGCACCGTGAACCAGAACGCGGAGATGGAGTACAGGACCACCGCCGCGGCGAGCGACAGCACCTTGGCGCGCATCGTTCGCACCGTGCAGGAGGCGCAAGCCAGCCGTGCCCCCACCCAGCGGTTCGTCGACAAGTTCGCGGCCTGGTACACGCCCGCCGTCGTGGCCATCGCCATCGCCGCAGCCGTCATCCCGCCGTTGTTCATGGGCGGGGAGTGGATGACGTGGGTTTACCGAGCCTTGGTCATGCTCGTCGTAGCGTGCCCCTGCGCGCTGGTCATTTCAACGCCGGTCACGGTGGTTTCGGGCCTCACCGCCGCTGCACGCAGGGGCATCCTTATCAAGGGCGGCAAGTTCCTTGAGGAGGGATACAAGCTGAAGGTCATGGCGCTGGACAAGACCGGGACGCTGACGCGCGGCAAGCCCGCCGTCACGGACTTCATCCCACTGGTCGGCCAGGCTGACGAACAGCTGCGAAAGGCTGCGGCGCTTTCGTCGCGCAGTGACCATCCGGTGTCTCGTGCCGTCACAGCGTACGCGCAGAACACCAGTGGCCGGCCTGAAGTAACCGGGTTTGCTGCCCTACAAGGCCGTGGCGTCGAGGGCGACATCGCGGGCAAGCGCCACCAACTCGGAAACCATCGCCTGGTGGAGCAGCTGGGGGCGTGCTCACCGGCGCTAGAGGCTCGCCTCTCCGCGCTGGAGGAACAGGGGAAGACAGTCATCGTTCTGATGAGCGACAACACTCCTCAAGCAGTCATCGGCATTGCGGACACACTGCGGCCAGAAAGCGCCGAGGCTGTTGCTCAGTTGAAGCAACTTGGGGTTCGTCCAATCATGTTGACTGGCGACAACTCCCACACGGCCCGGACGATTGCGCGTCAGGTGGGTATCGACGATGTCCGTAGCGAACTGCTGCCGGAGGACAAGCTTGCGGCCATTTCCGAGCTCCAGGCCGGGGGAGTCCGAGTTGGGATGGTGGGTGACGGCGGGAATGACACGCCGGCGCTAGCCCTGGCCGCGGTAGGCTTCAGTATGGGTGCGGGCGGTACCGACGCCGCTATCGAGACAGCAGACGTTGCCCTCATGGACGACGACCCGAGAAAGCTCGCAGCCTTCATCCGGCTGTCTCGCAGCACCAAGTCCATCCTATGGCAGAACATCGTCTTGGCTTTGGGCATAAAGGTGGTGTTCCTGGTCCTGACGTTCGCCGGCGAGGCCACCTTGTGGATGGCCGTGTTCGCGGACATGGGAACGAGCCTCTTCGTTGTGTTCAACGGCATGCGGCTGCTGCGATGGGGCGACGAAGCCCCCAGCCGGCACGCGCTGCAGCCTCTTCATCAAAAAACATCGGGACCACGCCCATGACTGCTGAGACCAAATCAGGCCACGACCACTCGGCCGCAGAGCATGAGGACCATGACGACCACGGCCACGGAGGTCATGACCACGGTGGACACGGTGGGCATCACCACGCGCTGCCCAAGAACATGGGCAAGGCGTTTCTTATCGGAATCGCCCTCAACGTGGCCCTCGTCTTCGGAGAGTGGGTCTTCGGCGTCGCTGCACACTCACTTGCCCTGCTTGCCGACGCAACGCACAACCTGGGGGACGTGCTGGGCTTGGTGCCCACATGACCTCCATACGTTGATATGGGAGTCAAGCGACCGGCGCACTTTAGGCTGCGGCTAAAATGCGACGTCAGACCAAACGGGCACCAAATGGCCGCGGGCGCTATACAACGTGTAGCTGCCGGGCCGCGCAGTGCTTACGAAGTGGGCTGGTGGTCGAAAACGTGCAACCGCCTTGTAAGCGGTAGGTCGTCAGTTCGAATCCGACAATCGGCACCATCTTCTTGCATTAACCACTCCCTGGACCGAAGTGACCCTGGTCAAAAGGCGCGCTCATTCCCGAGCGGTCTACTGTTGGGCTACTTGG
>JAAPAA010000255.1 GCA_012274165.1 Thiobacillaceae bacterium | reverse complement strand
CGGCTCGTCCGGCAGCGTAATCCCCAAGTTCCAGCAGCAGATCGAGGCGGGCGGGCCTGTGACGGTGACGCATCCCGACATCACCCGCTATTTCATGTCGATCCCCGAAGCCGCGCAACTGGTGTTGCAGGCAGGCTTGATGGGTGAGGGCGGCGAGATTTTCGTGCTGGACATGGGCGAGCCGGTGAAAATCGCCGAGCTGGCCAGGCTGATGATTCGCCTGTCGGGCGCAGATGTAGATCGTATCCGCATCGAATACAGCGGCCTGCGCCCTGGCGAAAAGCTCTACGAAGAACTTCTAGCCGACGATGAGTCCACACTGCCGACGCCCCATCCCAAACTGCGGGTGGCAAAGGCGCGTGCGGTCGATGCTGGCTGGCTGGGCGAATGTCTGGCCTGGCTGGCGCATCCCGATCCGCACGATGAAGCGACGGTTAAACACCAGCTTAAAAGCTGGGTGCCGGAGTATCAGCCAGGGTCGCAGTGAGCGCTCAGCGGCGGGGTGTGCGCACCAGTTGTTCGTACAGTTCCAGCGTCTGACCCAGCATATTCCGTAGCGGAAAAAAGTCGCCAGCCGGAACCGCCTGGGGGGACTGCAGCAGTTGCGCGACACGCTGGAAGCTTTCGTCGATGTTGCCAAGTGGCAATAAGCCGGCAGGATAAATCGTCCGCAAAATCTCACCCACGCCGCCGTGGTCGTAACCGGCTGTCGGCACCCCCAGGCGCAACGCTTCCAGCGTGGTGCGGCCAAACGACTCGGGCTGGGTGGACAGCGACAGCACCAGGTCCGACATCGCCAGGATGTTTTTCAGATCGTCGCGCTGGCCCGTGAAGCTGATGTCGCCGTCCAGTTCCATGCTGCGCACGCGGTAGCGCAGCTTCTGCAGATAGCGCTGCTTGGAAGTGGACGCGCCACCGGCGATCACGCCATGTACCGCGAGTCCGCGTCGTTTCAGGCGGGCAAGCAGCTCGATAAAGTCTTCATGGCCTTTGAGCCGGGTGATACGGCCCGGCAGCGTGATCAGCAGCTTGCCGGCGGCTTGCGGAAACTGCGCGAAAAACGCCTGCTGCCAAATCGGCTCCGGCTTCCAGCCATGCGGATAGTCCACGCCATCGACGCCGCGATGGATCACCTGGATCCGCCATGGCGGCGTGTCGGGGTATTCGCGCAGGATGTAATCGCGCACGGTGTTGGATACCGCGATGATCCGCTCGCCTCGCATCATGATTCCGCTATAGCGATTGACGCCGTACATGCCATGCACCGTGGTGACAAAGAACGGGCGCGTGGCCGGGTTCATGCCGCGCCACGCGAGCCAGGCGATCCACGCCGGCACCCGCGAGCGTGCGTGGATGATGTCGACCTTTTGTTCCAGCAAGAATTTGCGCAACTTGCCAACCAGCAACAGCGTTTTGAAACGCTTGCGGCCGATCGGCCAGGTAAAGTGTTCACCACCCGCTGCGACAAGTGGCGAGACCAGCCGCCCACCGGCCGACATCACCAGCGCGCGGTGGCCGCGTTCCACCAGCGCCTGGGTGATTTCGAGGGTGCCGCGTTCCACCCCGCCGGATTCGAGCGCGGGCAGCAGTTGCAACACGGTCAGTTTTTTGTCTTCAGCCATTCGAGAATCCAGGTTGCGCAGCGATCCGCCTCGGCTAGCGGTTGTGTGTTGGCGGTTAAGGTGTCGTGCGCGCACCAGCTCACAAAACGGGTAATGCGCTGCGCGTCGGCGAGGCGTGCAATCGCCCAGCCGACCCGGCTTCGCGGATTAACCGGCAAATCGAACACGCCAACATTGGCGCCTGCCGTCAATGCTTCGTAGACCATCGAGGCGCTGTCTGGGGTGACCCAAGCCGTGCCGCAGCGCGCAAGCTGATCGGGCAGCCAGTCGGGCGACGTGGCGGTGTGCGGGACGATGGTCAGATTGGGGAAGGGCGGCAGTTGCTCCAGAAAATCATCCGGCGTGCGGCGCGAGGTGGTGAGCGTCCACTGCAGGTCGGGCGTGCGTGCGAGGATGCTTTTGATTTGCAGCTGAACCGCGTCGCTGTCCCATGCAAAATGTTTCGACGTGCCGCCGATCAGCATCAGTCCCAGCCCGGCGTTGCGGGTGTCGGATGGGCGGATGCGGTTGATCGCCCCCTCGGTGACCAGCGTGTGTGCATCCGCCGCGATGCCATCGTGCTGCGGCAGGACGCCCAGATCAAACCAGCGGCGCGGCAGGCTGGGTTTCATCAACACCACACTGCGTCCGCCACGCGCACGCCGCGCTGCCAGCAGCGTCAGGTGCGTGGCGTGTCCTGCACCAATGATCAGGTCGGGGGCGAGCAATGTTTTGTCCGGCGAAATTTTGAACAGCAGCATCAGCCAGGCGCGCCAGGCGGGTAGGGCGGTCAGGCGATAAATGTGGGTGGGGGTGGCGCGCGCCAGCGCTTCGGCCAGCCCCAGCGACTGGTTGACATGCCCCGGCTTGCCATCGCTGATGACCCAGACGTTCAACGGGGTGTGATTGCGGGCGTGCAATTGTTCGGCAGAGCGATGTGTATCGAACCGCGCTTCAATCAAGACGCTTCCGCCAATAGCCGGGCTCACGATGGCTATGCATGATTGCGATAATCAGCACATAGTCAGGTTCGACGGTATTAGGTATACAAGATGGCATAGGGAAAAATGCGAGTTAAACAACGCCGGATATCTTCCTCAAACACACTCCATCTATCGGGTGCATCAAGAATAAGCTGTATGGCGTGTTCGACTGCGGTGATAAATCGGAACTCCAGCCCTGTCTGGCAGGCGGCGTAATGCCGGGCAGCCGCCTCGTATTCGGCCAAGGCGTCTGGGTGAAACTCAAATCTCACCGCGAAAACATCTGTCGAATACGTGACAGCACTTCATCCCCCGGGATGGTTTGGACACGTCCATTGCGGATGTCATCGCGTCGGCGCATCGCCTCATCTATCCAGAGTGTACGGGTATAGCCATCTTCAAGTGGATCCAGACTCTCTGCCAGGCGGTCAGCAAGCAATGCTCGCGCTTCGCTAGGCAGGGAAAGCGCTTCTTCGGCAATTTGTTCAACTGTCAGGCTCATGAGATGTACTCCTGTATGCGTCGGCAAATTGTAGCCATGAACGCTATTTTTCCCAACTTCGGGTCAGTGCGGATGCCCATGTATAGGGGGTCGGGGCGAGCGCGGGTTTCTTGCCTTGCATCAAATCGACCAGAAGTTCTGCCGACGCCGGTGCCAGGG
>JAAPAA010000254.1 GCA_012274165.1 Thiobacillaceae bacterium | reverse complement strand
TCCAGGCCGCCTACGTCGACCGCGTGCTGGTGCGCATGCGAAACGGCGGCGTCAGCAACCGCTCGCTCGCGGCGCTCTTGCGCAAGAGCAGCGAGGACCTGATGGCGATCCGCCGGAATGCCGTCGGCGGCCTGTTCACGCTGGGCTGCAAGAACCTGCGCAAGCTACCCCAGTGGTGGCAGTGAAACGCAAATGCGCGCGCCCCAGCCCGACCGACTCCGATCAAGCCCACCGAGACAGCAATGAGCTTCGCCAAATCCAGCCCCGCCATCGCACGGCTGCACCCCGAGATGAACCTGGGCGGCTTCCTCGCCCACGACGGCACGGTCGAGTTCTACAGCCGCGTCAAGGCCCTGGCCCGGCCCGATGCAATCGTGGTGGACCTGGGTGCTGGCCGCGCCGCCTGGTTCGAAGACGACGAATCGACATTTCGACGCGACATGCGGCTGCTGAAAGGTCACGTGGCCGAGGTGATCGGCTGCGACATCGACACCGTCGTGCTGCAGAACAGGGCCGTGGATTCGGCGCGCCTGCTCGAGGCGGGCAAGCCCTGGCCCTTCACCGACCAGAGCGTCGACCTCATCGTCTGCGACTACGTACTCGAACATGTGCAGGACCCGCAGGCCTTCGCCCGCGAGGTGTTTCGCATCCTGCGTCCAGGCGGCTGGTTCTGCGGCCGCACGCCCACACGGTACAACTACGTGGCCGTTGGCGCACGCCTGATCTCGAACATGAAGCACGCCAGCGTACTGCGCGCCGCCCAACCGGGGCGCAAGGCGGAGGATGTCTTCCCTACTGTCTACGCGCTGAACACACGGGCAGATGTCGACCGGTCGTTCGCACCCGATCGTTTCGAGAACTTCAGCTACACCTACTGCAACGAACCGCAGTACCACTTCGGACGGGCCTGGGCCTACCGCGCCTTCCAGTTCCTGCATTGGCTGCTGCCCGCCAGCCTGACGGGTAACCTCTACGTCTTCCTGCGCCGGCGCTGAGTCGACAGCGTGCAGCGCCATGGGTTGCATTTGTAGGAAATTCTCCCGACGCCGGCATCAACGAAGCAATCTTTATCCCACACACTGCCGGCATGCGCCGGGAGGTCGGTCGTCGGGCGGCGCCGAACTTGCGAGGAACTGATCCCATGAGCAGAAGAATTTTCCTTGGCGGCATGCTTGCAGCATCGCTGCTGCCGCAATGGGCGCGCGCGCAAGCTGCAGGGGACCGCCTGCAAGGGCTGGACGCCACGGGCACCACAGACGTCACGGCCGCGCTGCAAAAGGCCGCCGACGCCGCAGGTGACGGTGGTGTGCTTGTGTTTCCCCCTGGCAACTTCCTGGTCAGCGGGACGGTCCTGAACCCCTTCAATCGACAGCAGTGGATCGGCGCGGGCCGCGGCGTGACCCGGATCATCTATGCCCCCAGGGCCGATGGCGCACTGTTCAGATTTGGCAAGACAAGCGGAATCACGCCGCAGCAATCGCTGCGCGGCATGACGATCACATCCAACGATGGAAATTACCGGAAGACGGCGCTTGAGGTGATCGATATCAGCGACTTCGTGATGGAGGACATCGAGATCACGAGCACGAAACCGGCCGCCGGTACGTTGAGCTGGACTGGGGGCACAGGCGGTAGCATCGGCGTCAGAACCTTCGGCCGCGAGGCTCCGCGCTTTGGTGGCAGTTGCTACATCAGCGCCGACAACCCGTTCCGCATCAGCAAGAACCAACGTGCCTTCAGCCCCCAGATCGATGCGGACTTCTTCTCGTTGCGCGATGTCTACATGATTGCGCACGGACAGCCCAACATCTTGGTCGATGGCGACGTCGAACTCACGAATCTGCTCGTGGACGGTTGTTCGATGGTGCGCGGCACGAACGCGATCCGCTGGATTGGCAATGGAGCGACGCGTGCGGCCAGTCAGTTCCAGGTGCGCAATTCACGTTGGGAGCAAGCTGAAGACCCAACTGCCTATGCCTTCGACATCCAGCCTGACCGCAATCTGTACGGTCTGGCGTTCGACGGGGTTACGGTGTCTCCCGGCGCCAACGGCTTCAGGCTGCGCAATTGCGTGGCGCCGTCTTTCCGACAGATCGTCTGCAGCCAAGGTAGTGGGCGCGATGTGCTCAACGTCGACGCCAGCGTGACCTTGATGAGGCACGAAAACTGCCTCTGGGGTGTCGGGGCAACGGCGACGATGGCCGGACAGCGCGTGGTTTGGGCCAGCAGCCGGACATCCTCGCGCGAACCCTTGCCGCGCAACGCGCTGTACGATTCCGACCGGGGTGGCGAAGTCGACCTAGGTTTCGACGGCGCGCTCGCCGGCCGCACTGTGACGCTGGCCGATCGAGGCGTCGAAGCAGTGGGCACGGCGCAGTCAAGGGGCTGGCTACTTGTCAGTGACGACGCCGGCGGCGCTTGCCAGCTGGCATTGCGTGGTGCCGCGAAGGCGGTCTTCTATTCACCAGCACTCGACGCAAGCGGCAATTACTCCGCGACACCCGGCAAGTCGCAAACGACGAACGTCTACTGGTCAGTTCGCAATGGACGCTACGAAATCGAAAACCTGCGAGGCGCGTCTCACGTTTACCGTCTTGCGCTGGTGGGGACGTCCGGCCCGCGACCGGTTTGAGCGCACGAAGGCGGGCCGAACTTCGCCCGACGCGGCGCGACAGTAAGTGCAAATGAGCGACGATCCGCCGCGGGGCTTACCGATGATCTTGCGCTGCCGGCGGGCAAAGAGGTGCTGTGCTTCAATGGTGCCTTTGACTTTCATCGCACAAGACCTAAGCC
>JAAPAA010000253.1 GCA_012274165.1 Thiobacillaceae bacterium | reverse complement strand
GATGATCTCTGCCGGGTTCTTGTCGCCGTTCAGCATCAGGGTATTGGTCATGCGCGGCATGGTGAGGTGCGCATACGATTCGCGCCGTGCGTTGCCGGTGACCGGCATGCCCATCAGGCGGGCGTTCATCATGTCCTGCATGTAACCGGTGAGGATGCCGTCTTCGATCAGGGTGGTGCGCTGGGTGGGGTTGCCCTCGTCGTCGACGTTGAGCGAGCCGCGGCGCAACGGGATGGTGCCGTCGTCGACCACCGTCACGCCGGGCGCTGCGACGCGCTCGCCAATGCGGCCGGAAAACGCCGAACTGCCTTTGCGGTTGAAGTCGCCTTCCAAACCGTGGCCGATTGCTTCATGCAGCAGGATGCCGGGCCAGCCGGAGCCGAGCACAACGGTCATGCTGCCAGCGGGCGCGGGGCGTGCGTCGAGATTGACGCTGGCCTGATGCACCGCCTGGCGCGCGTAGATATCGAGAATATCGTCGGTGAAATAACTGTAGTCGAAGCGCCCGCCGCCGCCGCCGCTGCCCTGCTCACGGCGACCGTCCTGTTCCGAAATGACCTGCAGCGACAGGCGCACCAGCGGACGCACGTCGGCGGCAAGATGGCCGTCGGATCGCGCAACGAAAATCACTTCATATTCGGAGGCGAGGCTCGCCATGACCTGGATCACGCGCGGGTCCATGGCGCGGGCTTTTTTCTCCAGCCGCTCCAGCAGCGCGACCTTGTCGGCGTCTTGCAGGCTCACCAAGGGATCGACGGCGTTATAAAGCAGGCGACTGTCGCCGCGGCGTGCCACGGCGGTCTGGCGTTGTTGCCCGGCGCGCGCGATGGCGCGGGTGGCGTCGGCCGCGGCACCCAGCGCATCGAGGCTGATGTCGTCAGAATAGGCGAACGCGGTTTTCTCGCCCGAGATCGCGCGTACGCCGACGCCCTGGTCGATGTTGAAGCTGCCCGACTTGACCTGGCCTTCTTCCAGACTCCAGCCCTCGGAACGCGAGTACTGGAAATACAGGTCGGCGTAATCGACGTCGTGCGACATCAGGCGCGAAAACACTGGCGCGAGCTTGTCGGCGTCGAGCCCGTTGGGCGTCAGCAGCGTGGCTTCGGCCGATTGAAATAACTGCTCGGCAGTTTGGATGGGGACAAAAGCGTCAATAGGGTTCATGACTGTTTCCTGAATGCTGTGCGGATAGATGGAGCGCTGGATTACTTGGCGGGCTTCTCGCGCTTGATCGATATGCGCCGTTCGGCGATGTCGGTTTCGATCTGCTCACATTGTATGAAGCGGTGTTTAAGCGCAGGCAGGCTGTTGCGCAAGCTCGCCTGGTAGGCCGGGTTGATGTTGGCGATGACCACGCCGGAGCCGCGCGGCAGGCGGTCGAGCACCACGCCCCAGGGATCGACGATCATGCTGTCGCCGTGGGTTTCGCGGCCGGACAGATGGTAACCGCCCTGCGCCGGGGCGATCACATAGGCCAGGTTTTCAATGGCGCGCGCGCGGATCAGGGTTTCGAAATGGGCGCGGCCGGTGGTCGCGGTAAATGCCGACGGCACCACGATGATGTCGACCTCAGGCATGGCGCGATACAACTCGGGGAAACGCAGGTCGTAACAAATCGACAAGCCGATGCGGCCAAACGGGCTGTTGATGACCACGACGGTGTCGCCCGGCTCGATCAGCTTGGCTTCTTGATAATGCTCGTTGCCGAGGTCGAGTCCAAACAGATGGATCTTGTCGTAACGCGCCACCTGCTTGCCGCGCTCGTCGAACACCAGGCAGCTGTTGCGCACCTTGTTCGCCACACTGGCTTCCAGCGGCACCGAACCGCCGATCAGCCAGATGCGATGCTTTTTCGCCATGCGCGCGAGAAATGCCTGGATCGGACCGCTGCCTTCTTCCTCACGCGCTTTCACCACTTCGCTGTCTTTCAGCCCCATGATGCAGAAAAACTCGGGCAAGGCGACCAGTCGCGCACCCGCATCGACCGCCAGTTCGATAAGCTGTTCAGCTTCGGCCAGATTCGCCGACACATTGGCGCCGGATGCCATCTGGATGGCCGCCACCCGCACCGTGTCGGCCTGCGGCGCCGACTTTTTGACCTGGGCGCCTTTAGGGCGCGCCACGCTGGATTTGGCTGAGCTGGATGGAGCCGGGCCGGATTTGGCAAAGGGTGGTTTAGTGATTTTTTTGGTCGTCATGAACAAGTTCCACAATCAAGGTTCAGTCGCCTGGGCGTCTGGTTTGGTTTGGCTGTTGGTTATACGTGTTACGTCGGGAGCCAGCCACGGCCCCGTTACCATGAAACTCTGGCTACTGGCTTCTTCAATCGGGTCGCGCATCATTTTCTGCGCGGCCAGCACACCCACCCCTACCAGCGGCCCGCCGATCAGCGCACCTGCCACCGCCACGCCTTCGGACAATTTCGGAATCACTTTGATCCGCAGTTGCACCGATTCCTGATTGAGGTCGGCCAGCCCTGACATATTGACCTTGGCGGCGGGCCCGCGCATCTTGAAATCATCGCTATAAACCACGCCCCGCGCAATGCGCAAAGCGGCATGAACATCGTCGAAGGCAAAGCCTTTGGTGAAGATATCACGGAAATCAAAGTTCAGCCGGCGCGGCAGGGATTGCAGACTCAACACGCCCAGCAGCTTGCCGACACCCGGATTGATATTGAGAAACTGTCCGCCCTTGGCCGTGAAATCAAGCTGTCCGGCCAGGGTGCCCAAAGCGAAATCGGCGGGCGAGCCTTCCCAACTGACATTGCCCGCAATCTCGGCACTGCCGTGCTTGAGCGTGTCGACAAAGCCAAAACGGGTCAGGAATTTGCCCGCATCCAGCACATTCAGGTTCAGTTCCGCACGCGTTTCGCTCAATCCCTGGTCGTGCCACAGGCCGTTCATACGAAACACGCTGTCGGGGTGTGTCAGTTGCAGGTTTTCGATCACCAGCCCCTGCGGGGTGCCATGGGCCTGCACTTCCAGGCGTCCCAATGCACGATCCTCCAGGCGGAAATCCTCTACCGTGACATCCAGCACCGGGAACGCAGCGGCCTTCATGTTCATTGCAGCCGCCACGACGTTAGACGTGGATGCCGCAGCCGGAATAGTCAATTGCTTGAACTGCGCCGACACGCGGGCGGATTGCGCGCCTGCAGCACGATAGTTCAGCACGCCATTCAACTCATGACCACTCACCTGGGTGCGAAACATGCCGTTGCGGCTGCTTCCCAGCAGGTGAACATCCTGGAAACGCCGGCCCATCAGATCAAACGCATCAAACTTCAAATCAATCGCGGATAAGGGAAGCGGTTCACCGCCTTGCGTATCGGGCAGCAGAGCCGTCCAGCCGCTGATATCCAGACCGCGCCCCCTGCCGGCCAAACGCAGGCCTGGCTCAGCCGGTAGCACGGGCGTTCCGCCAAAACGCAGTTCACCGCGTGCCAGGCGTCCGTCGGCCGTACTGCGCCATACCGCACCCACCGTTTGACCCAGTTTGACCTCGATCTGTTTTTCCGCGCCCTGTGGCTGGATATTCACCCAAAGGGACAAAGGCTGGGCAGCCGTTTTGGCCAGAGGTGCGGGCAAGCTGGACTCCAGTCCCAGCAACTCGGATTCGATGCGGATGCGCTCGCCTTCTGGCAACAAATCAACCTTCCCCCGCCAGGCCGTCTGCCCGGCCAAACGCTTGCCCATGCCAGCGCCAAGCCAGGGCGTGAGGCCCGCTGCGCTGGCCTGCCCCTGCGCCAGAATCTGTACCAGCCCAGCCCGGGTGGCCAGATCCACGCGTAGCGGGCCGCCCAAAAACTGCGCGCCGATATTTTTTGCGCTCATCCCCTTGTCGGTAAAATCGATATCGCCGCGCACCTGCTCAAGTTGCGGCAAGCCTGGCCACACCAAGGTGTCAGCCAGCAACGACAGCTTGCCCGACATGCTGGTGTCGTCACTGTGGCTCAGCGGAATCTGCATTTTCAGCGCCAACTGCATCACGCCTTTGGCATCCAGCGACTTGGCGAAGCCCCGCAGGTGTTCGCCGACCGGACTGGCGTTGGCATAGCGCACGAAATCCTGCGCCGGGCCTTTGGCCTGGCCCTCCACCTGCAGCAAGATATCGAGCGGAATCAAGTCCGGGATGAAGGCGCGTACCGGCGCCAGGGCCACGTTGTAAATCCGCGCCTGGCTGCTGGTGACCTCCATCGTCTTGCCCTCAAACAGCATGCGCGCCTGGATCCCCTCGATGCGCGGCCAGCCCGGCACATAGTCGATCACGGCATCGTGGATTTTCGAGTCCACACTGAACGCACCCTCGCCATGCTCGAATGGGAAATGCGCCAGGTCGCCTTTCAACACCAGCCGCACATCGTCCGAATACCCTGCCAACACGGCGGCCTTTACCCAGTTAACAGTTACGTCGCCGATGCTTTTAGGCAAATAGCGATAGACCGCACGACCGTCGGCGCGGGTCAGGTGGGCGCCCAAATCGATCACGCCCGGCTGACCGGCAATCAGTTCATATTGTCCCTTGGCGGTGCCCGCTGCGTCCGGATTGGCGAAAGCCATCTCGTCCAGCATCAGCAAGCGGCCACGTGGCGTTTTTTTCCAGCCGCCGCGCGCGTGGAACTGGTCGAACCCGAACCGCGGTTCGCGAAACAGCATCGGCAGATCGACCACCATCCTCGACGAATCGATTTCGAACTTGCCGGCGCGCGCATCGCCCTCAATACGGCCGCTGAGATTGGTCACGCCTGCCTGCTGAGGGGATGCCGCCACGCCCAGGCCGGTCACATGGGCGGCGATGCTGAAGTTGTCCAGCCCCGGCTGCGCGCCATTCCAGCGCAAGCGCACGTCATTGACCATTCCCTGTGGTTGCAGCGCTTGCAGGCGCTGTCGCAGCGCATCCTCCATCGGCAAGGTGGGCAACACCGACTGCCAGCCGCTCAGCCGCAAGGCCTGCGCGGAGAACTCGCGTGAAGCGCCGCCCCACGTCAACCCGGCGCCAAAGGGCGCGCCCAGCGGGCCGCCCGGCAACGCAACGCGCACATTCTCGAACGCCAATCGCTGGTCAGCAGCTCGGCGCTGCCACACCGCCTGCCCGCGCACCTGATCCAGCCTCAATGCGGGCAGCCCTTCACCCAGGGTCGTCTCGATTGCCCGCAAATCCAGTCCGGCGCTCACCTCGGTCAACGCGCCATGCGCCACGTCGAACTTTACCTGTAGCGCCCCTCCCCCCTGTTGCGGCTGGTAAGGCAGCGCAAGCCAATGGGCCAGTTGCGGAAACGACACCCCCGCTACGGCTGCCTCGACATGACCGCTCCAGGTGTTGATATCGTCGATATTGCGTGCGGTCATCTGCGCATCGACGGTCAGCGGCCGTGCCAGACTGGCAGGCGGTGTAGCGTGCAAGATCAGACGATGGCTAAACAGGCGATGGGTCAGGGTGAAATCGACGCCCGTAAGAATCAGCGGCGGCGCGGCACGCACCTCGTCCTGCCAGGTCAGCGTGGCTTGACCGACATGCACTTGCCCCTGGCGCAGCAGCCAGCTGGAAAAGCCGCTATCGGGCGCGGCCGGGTTGACGGGAATGCCGCCGACATAAAACCGTCCATCGCGCGCGCGCCGCACGCCGAGCGTCAGCCCTTGCAGCTCGATCCGGTTGAAGCGCGGCTCCAGAAACAGCAAAGAGCGCCAGGCAAATTCCGCTTCCAGCTCAGGCAAATACAGCGCCGGACGGTTCTGCCGGTCGTACAGACGCACGCCTTGCAAATGAAACTCAGGACGCATCTGCTGCCACACACCCGACACCGCTTCCAGCGTCACGCGCTGGCCGAGCGCACGCGACATCAGTTGCGCCACCGTCTCGCGATGCTCGGCAATATTGGGCAATACCCAGAAAAACATGATTGCGGCTGCGATCGCAAAACCCAGCGCGGCCAATGCAGCCAAAGCTGCCAGCCAACGCGCGGCACGACGTAGAAACAAAGCAGGCACAGGGGAAAGAGTCATAAAAGAAAGAACGGGAACCCTGCCGATTTTATGCGTTTACCCCCGCTTTCGGCGGTAAATCATCAGGGAAGTGTCTCCCTCACTCGCTGGTAAACCGATGGATTTGGCGCCGGTCACGTTTGGTGGGGCGCCCCTTGATCTCTGCTGCGGGGTTGCTGGCCAGCTTGCGTGTGTTCACCTGCTGTTGACGGCGCGCATGGCTCACTGGGTCTTCCTCATACAGCAATTGCGCCACGGGCGCTGGACCACGCTGCATGGACAACGCCCGCACCGCCAGCGTCCAGTCAGAATCGCCCAGATGAATCTCCAGCCGATCACCGGGTTTAACGTCGCGCGCCGGTTTGACACGTTCGCCATTCAGCTTGACCTGCCCGTGCTCGATGGCTTGAGTGGCCAGGCTGCGGGTCTTTAAAAAACGCGCAGCCCACAGCCATTTATCGAGCCGCATTTTATCGGGCGCTGTTTTTTCAATTGGCATCTAGTCCACGCAAGCTTTCCGGCACCGAAGCCCCGATACAATCATCTGATTTCCCATCATCAGGATTCAGCATGCCCAAAATCCTCGCTTTTTCCGGCAGCATTCGCCGTGATTCCTGGAACCGCAAGCTCATTAAAGTGGCGGTGGACGCTGCCCGTGCCGCAGGCGGCGATCTCAGCCTGATCGACCTGGCGGATTATCCCCTGCCGCTCTACAACGGTGATCTGGAAGAGCGTGACGGCTTGCCCGACAACGCTTTGCGGCTGAAAGCCCTGTTCAAGGCGCACGATGCATTCCTCATCGCCAGTCCCGAATACAACAGCTCGATGCCGCCGCTGCTGAAAAACACGATCGACTGGGTGTCACGCGAATGGCAAGGCGAATCGGGATTGGTGCCGTATCAGAACAAGGTTGCCGCCATCCTCGCGGCCTCGCCCGGCCAATACGGCGGCATGCGCATGCTGCCGCACCTGCGGCAGATCCTGAATACGCTTGGCGTGCTGGTGCTGCCCGGCCAGTTCTCGTTGCCGCAGGCCGATCAAGCCTTTGACATGGAAAACGGCGCGCTGAAATCGCCGGCCCGGCTGCACGCGCTGGTGCTGGAACTGGTGAACACCACACGCGCCATGAAACAGACATAAGCAG
>JAAPAA010000252.1 GCA_012274165.1 Thiobacillaceae bacterium | reverse complement strand
GCCCAGGCGCATCTTGGCGATCGCGTGTGCGATGGCTCGCACGCCAGCGCCGTCGGTGTTGATTCCGGTGCGGTGCCAGTAGTTCTTGGCACCCAGTTCGTCGCCCTGGCGCACGTACCGCAGGAACGCCGCGTCGGGCAGCAGCAGCTCTGCGCACGGCGTGCGCCCGACGATGCCGGTGTACTGGCATTCTTTGCAGCCCTGGAGATTGCGAACGCGCACATCGTGCTTGCCGCCAGGGCCAAATTCAGCGGCGCCGCACACGCGGTCGTAGGTCGCCTGGCGAATCCGCCCCTCGCCCACCAATTTCAAGTTCAGGGGCTCGGCGCAATGCCTGCACAGCAAGGGCACCAAGCGCTGATAGATCACGCCGCTCACAAAGCCGGGACGCGTCAGCAGCGAGTCGGGCACGCCGATCTCGCGTAGCCGCGGAAACACCGCCATCGCTTCGTAGGCGTGCAGCGTGGACAGGATCTTGCGACCGGCCAGTACCATGTCCTTGACCGGCTGGGCCTGCTCGTTGGTTCGGATTTCACCCACCAGCGCCACATCCGGGTCCTGCCGCAGCGTGGAGCCCAGCAGGTCCTTGTAGATCCGCGCGATCTCCTCGCTTTTTTGCTTTCCGCGCGGCACGCCCATCTGGCATGCGCGCTCCATCACGTATTCGACCGGGTCCTCGATCGTGACCACCTTGATATTCGGGCCGCGATGCGAGTAGATGCGCTTGATGAAGGACTGCAGGCTGGTTGACTTGCCCGAGTTGGTCGGGCCCACCAGAAGCACCAGTCCGGTGGAGCCCACCAGCATCTCCTCAATCTGCTCGACCATCTCGGGCGTGTAGCCCACCTGCTCCATCTCCTTGGAGGACAGCTCCCCGTCCATTCTCAAGACGCGCATCGTGCACTGCACGTTGGGAGCCGGGTAGATTGGAGCGGAGTTAAAGCGCAGCTGCACGTTCGTGCCGTCATCGAGCGTGTGCTCCACGGCGGTATCCTGCACCACCGTGGGGTCCCACGCCGTGCCCGAGTTCTGGCTGTCCGCGTGCACGTTGTACAGCACGCGCATGATCTGCATAGCCGATTCGGCTGCCAGCGCGGGCTGCTTGAAGCGTTCGCCGTGGATTCGAAAAAACAGCGACGCTTGCACGCCTCGCGTTTCGATGTGGATATCTGAGGCTCCACTCATCACGGCAGACTCGACGATGGCGAACGCCTGCCGTTCGATTTCGCTTTTCTCGCGGCCTTCGTCGCTGCCCTCCGCGATCTGGTGTTGGTTGTGGATGGCCTTGAGCACCTCCTGCGTGACGCACAGGCGCTCCACCACCTTCAGGCCCGCCTGCGTGCAGCGCGAGCCGATCTCGAACTCCACGCGCCCGGTCACTTCGCTGAGCGTGCGCAGCATCACCACTTCGGTGTGCGAGAGGCGCAACAGCGCAAAGGCGCGTTCGTAGTCCGGCGGGATTTTTCCGCCCGGGAACGATTTGAAAGGCAGATAGGCCAGGTTTCCGGGCAACTCGTTGATGTCCTTGATCTCATCGATCGGGCCCACGGAGTCGGAAAACTGTGGATGCCCCGCGCTCACGGGGCGCTGTGGCGGCGGAACGCCGCGCGGCTTAGTGCTTGGCGCCACCTTGGTGTTCGTGCGCGCTTGTTCGCGCGCCTGCTTGGCCCGGGCCTCTTCGGCTGCCTTTGCCAGATCCTTGTCCTTGCGGCGCGCTGTAAAAAACATCGGTGACTCCACGGAGGGTGGTCGTTTGCAATTAACGTTATTTGCTGCTCAGGAAGGCCCAGTAGCCTTCGACCAGCGCAGACGGTTCGGGGGTGGCCAGCATCGACCAGCGAACGCTCTTAAGAGCCACGGGCATGATCGCAAGCTCGCGCAGGGACTGGCCGATCTTGATGATCGCGGCGTCGCCGCCTACCCCGATGCGAAACTCGCCGATGAAGCCAAGCTCCTCACGCTTGAGGCCGGTTTCGGGCGGCGAAGGGGGCGCTTCAACCACCAGGGGCTGCGCGGCGCCAACGCTGGCGCCCTCGACAAATTGCAGCGCCTGTGCGATACGCAGGCGCAGCGAGACGGCGTCCAGGCCCTGCCAGGTCTTGACCGCGCTGGGTGCGGCGGGCACCACGAACACGCTGATGGCGGCCGTGCTCGGCTCGGCGTCTTCGACCCAGTTGGGAAGCGCTGCCTTGTCCACAAAACGCACGCCCGGGCCGGCGCCTTTCCAGGTGACGGTGCACTTGGCCGGCACGCACTCCATCGTGTCGGGCGTGTAACCATTCACCGTAAGGGGCAATGCTTGGCGCACTTGCTCCCAGGCGTTCCACTGGTCCACCGGGCCGCCCTGGGCGGTTTGCAAGATAGAGCGTGTGGCCGCCATCTGAGCGTTGAATTTTTCGATCAGGCGCTTCTTTTGCTCCTGCAGGCGCGCCTCCTCCTCCTGGCTCTTGGTCATGCGCGACAGCGCTGCCCGGCGAGCGTTAGCGTCGCGCAGCTGCGTGTCATAGACCCACCGGGCCGCGCCCATCAAACCGATCAGGACCACCACAAGGGCGCCTTGCAGCGCGAGCCGTGCGACCGATGCGGGCTGCACCAAAGCGATTTCCGCCAGCTGCAACTTGGTCAGGCGCCCGTCGGCGACGTGGCTTTGCAGGATCTGCAGCGCCTCGTCCAGTGACATCTTGGCGCCCGTGACGTCCCCGATCACGGTGCTGTTGTAGGTGATCTGGTCTTTGATCAGCTGATCGGCTTGCTCGTGGGTGACTATGGTGTCGTGCCCCGCGTAAGGTACGCCCGAGTGCACAACGGCAAACCATACCCGCCCGTCAGGCAGGCTCTGGCAGATGATGGTATTGGGCTCCACAAGCCCCACGGCCATCGCGGCGCTGTAGGCCACGCCGCGGAACTTGTCGCCTGAATACGAGCCCACCGCGATGGTCTGGAAATTCGAGGTCTGCTGGCTGACCGACTCGGCCATGACATACGGCTTTCGATCGACTTTCACTGCGGCTTTCGCAGTGGGCATGTCCACGTGGTCCGACCACGTCATGCCTATCGCATACTTTTTCTTCTGGTGCTCGTAGATCATTCGCGCGAACCGTTCAGGAAAGAGCGCTCTCAGCGAGCCGCGGTCGCTTGCGGTGCAGGCGCCGAGGCGGCAGGAGCCGCCGCAGGCGGTGTCGGCGCGGCTCCAGGTCGCCGCGGGGGCAAGGGCGTACCTACGGGAGGTGGCGGCGGCAGAAGTTCGGGCGGAAGCGGCCCGCCGGTGCCGGCGCCTGGCTGGCCCGGCACACCGGGCAGGCCACCGCCTGCGACCTGCTGGCCACCAGCGATAAAGTCTAGCGGCAGCGTGGCGACTTTCTTGCCGTTCGACACCACAATAACCACAGCCTTGGCGGTAATTGCTGCAACCTTCATGGCACCCCGAATCACATCACCCTCTTCAAAGGTGGACACCACACCGCTGGGCAACAGCAGCCGGGCTTTCAGTTTCCCCTCGACTCCGTACACGGCGACGACTTTGGGCAGTGATGCCACGTCGGTGCCCGAACTGCGCGCAAGTGCTTGGTACAGCTCGTGCTGCTTGTTCAACAGCATCACCTGGGCGCCCATCACATTGAGCTGGTCGGCTACCGTTTCGCTCATCGCACCCCAGGCGACCAGCGACAGCATCGCGACACATATCACCTGTTTATGTCTCACTCTTTCTACCTCCATTCACCTGCATCACAATGACCATCATCTGGCGCTGCGACGTGCCCGCTTTGGATGCACTGCCGATGCCGGCGGCCACATCAGCGGTATCGCGGTTCTGATCGAATCCGAACAGCACGATGCTTTGTCCGTCCTGTACGAAAGCCTGCTGTTGCAGTGACTGGCTGGAAATTTGTGGGGTTTGAATTGAACTGCCGCCAGAAACCACTTGTGTCAGGGCCGTGAGCTGGGAGATTTGCATCTGGTATTGCAGCAAGATCCGGTTGTCTCCAAGGATCAGCGGCAAGAAATTGGCTGTGAAACCCACGACCCGTGTCCCTGGCTGAAGCGAATTAGTGGACCCGACGTTTGGAGACGTCGTGGTTTGGCTCGATGCCAAGTAGTTGATCTCGTTGGCCACCTGAATGGGGCTGGGTTGACCGTTGATGGCAATCACCTGCCCTTGGGTCTGCAGTGCCACGTTACCGAACTGCGCCAGAGCCTGCGCGATCACGCTGGAGCCCGCCGCACGACCATGATTCAGACTTAGCGTCAGCTGTCCGGGCGTTCCTCCCGCCTGCAGCGGAGCTGTGCCAACAACCCTGATTCCGTATCGATCAAGCTTCTGGTAAAGCGCATCCAGCGAGAATCCATAGGACGCGTTGTTGTCCATGGTCAACGAGTAGATCTTGATGTCCACCATCACGTTCTGCGCGAAGCG
>JAAPAA010000251.1 GCA_012274165.1 Thiobacillaceae bacterium | reverse complement strand
GCCTGGGAAAGCAGGGCTTCGGCTTGGCCGACTTCCAGATCCGAGCTGATGCCGCCATTTCTGCGGGCGGTGACGAGGTCGAGGGACGCCTTGCGGCTCGCGGTGGTACGCCGCGAAATGGCGAGCCGTTCATCAAGGTTTTGCAGGTCAACATAGGCGCTGGCCACCGCCGCGATCAGGCTGGTCTGCACCGCGTCGCGCTGGTATTCGGCTTGGAGAAGGGACGCGCGGGCCGCCTGGTTGTTGCGGCGGATGCCACCCCACAGGTCGATTTCCCAGTTGGCGCTGGCGCCGAGGGCGTAACTGTCCGCGGTCACCCCGTTGCTGCGGCCACGGCTGGCCGCCGCCGATCCGCTCACCGTCGGCAGGCGCGCGGCGGCGGCGCTGTCGACTGCGGCGCGCGCGGCGCGGTATTGGGCTTCGGCGATCTTGATGGTCTGGTTGTCGATCACCACCCGGGCTTCCATCTGGTCGAGTGCGGCGTCGCCGAACAGGCTCCACCAGCGCTCCGGCACCTTGAATTCGCCCGGCCGGGCGATGCGCCATTCGCCGCCGGCCTCGCTGAACTGCGCGGGCGGCGTCACCTGCGGGCGCTGGTAGTCGGGCCCGACGGTGCAGGCGGCAAGCCCCAGCAAGGGGAGCAACAAAATGATCGGACGCAGGTGCAACGTGAACTCCTTCAGACGGGTTGCAGCGCCGGCACGGTCGGAGCCGGACGGCGCATGACCAGGTTGCGCAGCCGGTCCATCAGCAAATAGACGACCGGCGTGGTGTAGAGGGTGAGCGCCTGGCTCACCAGCAGGCCGCCGACGATGGCGATGCCGAGCGGGGTGCGCAGTTCCGCGCCGTCGCCGCTGCCGAGCGCCAGCGGCACCGCGCCGAAAGTGGCGGCGAGCGTGGTCATCATGATCGGTCGGAAGCGCATCTGCGCGGCGCGGTAGATCGCGCGCGGCGCGCTGACGCCCAGGCGTTGCCGGCCGATGGCGAAGTCGATCATCAGGATGGCGTTCTTCTTGACGATGCCGATCAGCAGGATGATGCCGATCAGGGCGATGACATCGAACTGCGTATTGAACGCCATCAGCGCCAGCAGCGCGCCGACGCCCGCCGAGGGCAGTGTGGAGAGGATGGTGACCGGATGGATCAGGCTCTCGTACAGCACGCCCAGCACGATGTAGATGGTCACGATTGCCGCCAGGATCAGCAGCGGCTGGCTGTTGAGCGAATCCTGAAAGGCCTTGGCGGTGCCCTGGAAACCGCCATGCACGCCGGTGGGCACGCCGATTCTCGCCAGGGTGCGGTCGATGGCGGCGGACGCCGCGCCCAGCGTGACGCCTGGCGGCAGGTTGAAGCTGAGCGTGCTGGCCGGGAAGGTGCCCTGATGATTCACCGACAGCGGCGTATTGATCGTCTCGACGCGGGCGATGTCGCTCAGGGCCACCTGGCCGCCGCCGGGCGTGCTGAACCAGATCGCACGCAGCGATTCCGGACTGGAGAGCCACGCGGGCGCCAGCTCCATCACCACCCGATACTGGTTGAGCGGGTTGTAGATGACCGACACCTGGCGCTGGCCGAAGGCGCTGTTGAGCGTTGAATCCGCCGCAGCCATGGTCAGGCCGAGACTGGCCATGCGGTCGCGGTCGAACACCAGGCGGGTCTGCACCCCCTTGTTCTGCTGGTCGCTGCTGACGTCGGTGAGCTCTGGCATGTCCATCAGGGCGCGGCGGATGTGCGGTTCCCAGTCGCGCAGGTCGCTCAGGTGGTCGGCCTGCAGGGTGTACTGATAGGTGGCCTCGCTCTGGCGGCCGCCGATCCGCACATCCTGTGCCGGGTTGAGGATCAGGCTGGCGCCCGGCTCGTGCGCCAGCCTGCCGCGCAGCCGCGCCACCACTTTGTCGGCCGACAGCTTGCGCTCGCGCAGCGGCTTGAGGGTGACGAACATGAAGCCGGAATTGCTCTGCCCGCCGCCGGTGAAACCGACCACCGTCTCGACCGCCGGATCGTGCTGGACGATGGCCATGAGCTTGAGCATTTTCTGCCGCATCGCCTGGAACGAAATGCTCTGGTCGGCCCGCACGTTGCCGATGATGCGGCCGGTATCCTGCGACGGAAAAAAGCCCTTGGCGATGGTGGCGTAGAGGTGCACGTTGAGCGCGATGGTCAGCCCCAGCAGGACCAGCATCAGCGCGCTATGGCGCAGCGACCACGCCAGGCTCGTGCGGTAGCCGCGCTTGAGGCGGCGCAGCAAGCGGCCGCTCCAACGCGCCAGCCGGCCGGTTGCCGGCTGGCGCGTTTGCGGTTTGAGCAGGTGCGCGCAGAGCATCGGCGTCAGGGTCAGCGACACCACCATCGAGACCAGGATGGCGGCCGTCAGGGTGACGGCGAATTCGCGGAACAGCCGGCCGACGATGCCGCCCATGAACAGGATGGGGACGAACACCGCCACCAGCGACAGGCTGATCGACACCACCGTGAAGCCGATCTCGCGCACCCCGGCAAGCGCCGCCGCGAACGGCAGCTTGCCAGCCTCGAGGTGGCGGCTGATGTTCTCGGTGACCACGATGGCATCGTCGACCACGAAGCCGGTCGCCACGGTCAGCGCCATCAACGAGAGGTTGTCGATGCTGTAGCCGGCCAGGTACATCACCGCGCAGGTGCCGATCAACGACACCGGCACGGCGATGCTGGGAATCAGCGCCGCGCGCACCCGGCGCAGAAACAGGAACACCACCAGGATCACCAGCCCGACCGCGATCGACAACGTCTGCTGCACCCCGCGCAGGGAGCCGCGGATGGTCGGCGTGCGGTCCATCACCACTTCGAGGTCGATCGCCGACGGAATGCTCGCGGACAAACGCGGCAGCAGCGCACGCACCTGGTCGACGGTTTCGATGATGTTGGCGCCGGGCTGGCGATAGAGGATCAGCAGCACCGCCGGGCGGCTGTTGGATGCGCCGAAGGTGCGCACGTTCTCGACCGAATCGTTGACCTCGGCCACATCGCTCAGACGCACTGCCGCGCCATTGACGTAGCGCAGGATCAGCGGCCGGAAAGCGTCCGCCGTGCGGCCCTGGTCGTTGATCCCCAACTGCCAGTGGCGATCGTTTGTCTCCAGCGTGCCCAGCGGCCGGTAGGCATTGCTGGCGGCAATGGCGCTGCGCACGTTGTCGTAGGACAGGCCGCTGTGGTTGAGCGCGGTCGGGTTGAGTTCCACCCGCACCGCGGGCAGCGCGCCGCCGCCGATGTTGACCTGGCCGATGCCGTCCACCTGCGACAGCCGTTGCGCCAGCACGGTCGAGGCGGCGTCGTACATCTGCCCCGGCGACAGGGTTTTCGAGGTCAGCGACAGGATCATGATCGGCGAATCGGCCGGATTGACCTTGCGATAGGTCGGCATCGACGGCAGCCCCGAGGGCAGCAGCGCGCGCGCCGCCTGGATCGCCGCCTGCACGTCGCGCGCGGCGCCGTCGATGTTGCGGTCGAGATCGAATTGCAGGGTCACGCGGGTGTTGCCGAGCGAGCTCGACGAGGTGATCTCGGTCACCCCGGCGATGCGCCCCAGGGTGCGTTCCAGCGGCGTCGCCACGGTCGCCGCCATGGTCTCCGGGCTGGCGCCGGGCAACGCGGCCTGCACCGAGATAGTCGGAAAATCGACCTGCGGCAGCGGCGCCACCGGCAAGTGGAAATACGCCGCCACCCCGGCCAGCACCAGCCCCAGGGTCAGCAGGGTGGTGGCGACCGGACGCTGGATGAAGGTGGCGAAGAAGTTCATGCCGGTTCAGTCGCGCTGCGGCTTGCCTTGAAACGCGATGCCAGCCGGTCGAATGCCAGATAGATCACCGGCGTGGTGAACAGGGTCAGAACCTGGCTGACCAGCAGGCCGCCGACCATGGCCAGGCCCAGCGGCTGGCGCAGTTCCGAGCCGACGCCGGTGCCGAGCATCAGCGGCAAGGCACTGAGCAGCGCGGCCATCGTGGTCATCAGGATCGGCCGCAGACGCAACAGGCAGGCCTGGTAGATCGCGTCGCGCGCGGACAGCCCCTGCTCGCGCTCGGCGGAGAGCGCAAAGTCGATCATCAGGATGGCGTTTTTCTTGACGATGCCGATCAGCAGGATGATGCCGATGACGCCGATCACGTCGAGTTCGCCGCCGACCACCATCAGCGCCAGCAGCGCGCCGACGCCGGCCGAGGGCAACGTCGACAGGATGGTGATCGGGTGAATGGCATTTTCGTAGAGCACGCCGAGCACGATGTACATGGTCACCACCGCCGCCAGAATCAGCAGCAGGGTGTTGGTCAGCGAGGACTGGAAGGCCAGCGCCGCGCCCTGGAAGCTGGTCTCGATCGACAGCGGCAGCTTCATCTCCGCCTCGGCCTGGCGGATGGCATCGACCGCGTGACTCAGCGCGGCGCCGGGAGCCAGATTGAACGACACGGTGGCGGCGGGGAACTGGCCGACATGGTTGACCAGCAGCGGCGTCATGCGCTCCTCCACCCGGGCCACCGCGGTCAGCGGCACCTGCTGGCCGGCGGCGGTCGGTACGTAGAGGCCGGCCAGCGCGGCGGGGCCGGCCTGGAATTCCGGCTTCACTTCCAGCACCACGCGGTACTGGTTGGACTGGGTGAAGATGGTGGAGATCAGGCGCTGGCCGAAGGCGTCGTACAGCGCGTTGTCGATCGCCGCCACCGACACGCCGAGCCGCCCGGCGGCATCGCGGTCGATATCGACGAAGGCTTGCAGGCCGTTGTTCTGCAGGTCGCTGGCGACGCCTGCCAGTTGCGGCAACTGCTGCAGCCGCGTCACCAGCTTCGGCACCCATACTGCCAGCGCCTGGCCATCCGGCGAGCCGAGCATGAACTGGTACTGGCTGCGCGAAATCCGGTCCTCGATGGTCAGGTCCTGCACCGGTTGCAGGTACAGGGCGATCCCGGGGACATGCTGGGCGGCCGCGGCCAGGCGACGCATGACAGCCGTTGCCGATTCGTGGCGAACCGCCAGCGGCTTCAGCGCGATCTGCATGCGGCCGCTGTTGAGCGTGACATTGCCGCCATCGACGCCGATGAACGAGGACAGGCTGGCCACCGCCGGGTCCTTCAGGATCTCGGCTGCCAGCGCCTGCTGACGCTCGGCCATGGCGATATAGGAGATCGACTGGTCGGCTTCGCTGATGCCCTGAATCAGACCGGTGTCCTGCACCGGGAAAAATCCTTTGGGAATCCAGACGTACAGCGCCACCGTCAGTCCCAGCGTGGCGACCGCGACCCACAGCGTCGCAGTCTGCCGCTCCAGCACCCAGGTCAGCGCCCGGCCGTAGGCCGCGATCACGCGCTGGAAAACCGGATCGGGTTTGTGTTCGGGGTCGGCACGCAGCAGACGGGCGCACAGCATCGGCGTGAGCGTCAGCGATACCACCGCCGAAATCAGGATGGCCACCGCCAGCGTGATGGCGAACTCGTGGAACAGCCGCCCGACCACATCGCCCATGAACAAGAGCGGGATCAGCACGGCGATCAGCGAGACCGTCAGCGAGATGATGGTGAAGCCGATCTGCTGCGAACCCTTGAGCGCGGCCGCCAGCGGCGTTTCGCCGGCCTCGACGTAGCGGGTGATGTTCTCGATCACCACAATGGCGTCGTCGACCACGAAGCCGGTGGCGATGGTCAGCGCCATCAGCGTCAGGTTGTTGATCGAGAAACCGGCCAGGTACATGAAGCCGAAAGTACCGACCAGTGAAATCGGCACCGCCAGGCTGGGAATGATCGTCGCCGACAGCTTGCGCAGGAACAAAAAAATCACCATCACCACCAGCCCCACCGCCAGCAGCAGCGAGAACTGCACGTCGGCCACCGAAGCGCGGATGGTGGTGGTGCGGTCGGACAACAGGCTGAGGTCGATGGCGCCGGGCAGGCTGGCTTGCATCGCCGGCAAGGCGGCCTTGATGCGGTCGGCTACCTCGATGACGTTGGCGCCCGGCTGGCGCTGCACGTTGAGGATCACCCCCGGCTGGTCGTTGGCCCAGGCGGCCAGACGCGCGTTCTCGGCGCCGTCAACGATGTCGGCCACGTCCTTCAGCCGGATCGGTGCGCCGTTCTTGTAGGCGATGACAAGATTGACGTAGTCGTCCGCCGATTTGAGCTGGTCGTTGGCGTCGATGGCCGAGGCGCGCTGCGCGCCGTCGAAGCTGCCCTTGGGCGTGTTGACGTTGGCCGCGCCGACCGCCGCGCGCACATCTTCCAGCGACAGGCCGTTGGCGGCCAGCGCCCCGGGATTGGCCTGGATGCGCACCGCCGGGCGGCGGCCGCCGGCCAGGCTGACCAGGCCCACGCCCGGCAGCTGCGAAATCTTCTGCGCGATGCGCGATTCCGCCAGGTCGTGCAGCCGCGTCACTGGCAGCGACGGCGAAGTGACGGCCAGGGTGAGAATCGGCGCGTCGGCCGGGTTGACCTTGCTGTACACCGGCGGCATCGGCATGTCGGTCGGCAGCAGGTTGGAGGCGGCGTTGATGGCGGCCTGTACTTCCTGTTCGGCAACATCGAGCGTGAGGTCGAGGCCGAAACGCAGGGTGATGACCGACGCGCCGCCGGAACTGGTCGAGGACATCTGCTTGAGGCCCGGCATCTGTCCGAGTTGCCGCTCCAGCGGCGCGGTGATCGAGGCGGTGACCACCTCCGGGCTGGCGCCGGGATAAAGCGCCATGACCTGGATGGTCGGGTAGTCCACCTCCGGCAGCGCCGAGATCGGCAGCAGCCGGTAAGCCATCGCACCCGCCAGCAGAATCGCCAGCATCAGCAGCGAAGTGGCCACCGGGCGCAGGATGAACAGGCGCGACGGGTTCATATGAGCTCGATGCCGTAGACCAGGGCCAGGCAGGCGGCGCCCATCAGTATCATCGCGGCGAGGAATACCTTCTCGGCTATCGATTCGATGTGATGCAGGCGGCCGCGTTTGCGCGAGCGCAGCGCCCAGAAGGACAGCAAGCCGGAGACGACGAACAGCATGGCATCAAGGGAGACCAGGTCGTCGGCCAGGGTTTCCAGGTGGCGCAGGGTGATGACTACCCGGATCAGGCTGACCGCGGTCAGGCACACCCCCACCATGGTCGCGGACACCGTGAAGATATGGACGCTCAGGTCCTCGTCCACGCTCTCCCGCTCAGTCTCCTTCCGCGTCGATCGTCCAGCCATGGGGCGGGGGCGCGGCGCGCTCATGATGCCGGCCCGACCGCATCGGCCGGTTTGCTGCGCCTGCCCCTGGTGTCCTTGCCGTCCGGATTCTGCCGCGTTGCCGGTGTCCGGTTCGACTCCCTGGCGCCCGGCACGATGATCTCTGCCCTGGCGCCGTCGCGCAGCTTGTCCACTCCATCGGTGACCACCTTGTCGCCTGCCTTGAGCGCACCCGTCACCGCCACCCAGTCGCCGTCCACCGCACCGGGCGTGACCGGCAGCATCGCCACCGTGCCATTGGCATCGAGGCGGTAGACGAAGCTGCCCTTGTCGCCGCGCTGGATCGCTGCGACCGGCACGGCCACAACCTGCGGCAGGGTGTCGAGCAGCAGGCGGATGTTGACGAACTGGTTGGGGAACAGCGTGGTGTCGCGGTTGGCGAACTCGGCCCGGATCTTGATGGTGCCGGTGGCCGGGTCGATCTGGTTGTCGGTGGTCAGCAGGTGGCCGTCCGCCAGGCGGTGCTTCTGCTCGCGGTCCCAGGCCTCGACCGGGATGGCCTGACGCATCGCGAGCCTGCGGTTGATAGCGGGAAGATTCGCCTCCGGCACGGAAAACAGCACGGTGATCGGCTGCAGCTGGGCGATGCTGGCGAGGCCGTTGGCATCGTTCGCGTGCACCTGGTTGCCGGGGTCGATCTGGCGCAGCCCGATGCGGCCGGAAGTCGGCGCGGTCACCCGCGTCCATTCCAGTTGCAGTTGGGCATTGTCGATCTGGCCGCGATCCGTTTCCACCGTTCCCTGATACTGCCGCACCAGCGCATCCTGCGTGTCCACCTGCTGGCTGGCGATGGCGTCCTTGGCCAGCAAGCCCTTATAGCGGGCGAGATCGATGCGGGCATTGTCGAGCAAAGCAAGGTCGCGGGTCAGCTGTCCCCTGGTTTGATTGAGCAGGATCTGGAAGGGGCGCGGGTCGATCTCGGCCAGCAGGTCGCCAGCCTTGATCATTTGGCCTTCGCGGAAATTCACCTTGAGCAGCGTGCCGTCGACCTTGGTGTGCACCGTAACGAGGTTGCGCGGTGTGACCGTGCCGAGCGCATTCAGCCAGACGCGGATGTCCGTGACGCGAGCCCCGGCGACCGATACCGGCTGCGGGCGGCTGCCGCTTTTCAACTCGCCCCGTCTGCTGCCTGATGCAGACACGGCCTGGGCGTGGTGGGTGCTCCAGTACCAGACGCCGCCGATCAGGCTGACCAGCACGGCACCAATCAGAACGGCGCGCAGGGGATGACGGTGGCGCTGGGAAGAATGGGTTTCGGTAGCCATGCCGTGTGTTCCATGGTTGATGTGTCGGAGTGTTTCATACGGATTGTGACGAACGAATCATCATCGCAAACCGTCTGCAGTGGGTGTGCGCCATGGCTTCGTCCATGCCCGGCGCAGGTACGACACAGGCCACGGGTGCCAGTTCGAAATTATCGGACAAACCCGTGATTTTTTCGGCGTGGCAGTCGCCGCGTGCATCGCCTTGCCGCCTCAGGATCGTCCGCCACGCACAATCCGTCTGGACTACGGTGCCGCCCTGCCTTAGTCGAGCGTTTTCCGGTAACGCTTCAAACCGATCAGCATGACCACTGTCATGAACACCAGCAGCGGCCAGACATTGGGCCAGGTCTCGGCCCAGCCGTTGCCCTTCAACATGATGCCGCGAACGATGCGCAGGAAATGGGTGAGCGGCAGGCCTTCGCCGATGACCTGCGCCCAGTGGGGCATGCCGCGGAAAGGGAACATGAACCCGGACAGCAACATGGAAGGCAGGAAAAAAAAGAAGGTCATCTGCATGGCCTGCAACTGGCTTTTGGCGATGGTGGAGAACATCATGCCGACGGTGAGATTGGCGGCAAGGAAAACCAGAACGCAGCCCAGCAGCATGGGCAGGCTGCCGGCGATGGGAACGCTGAACAGGAAATGCGCGGCAACCAGGATGACGGTGACCTGGATGTAGCCGACCATGATGTAGGGCAGGATTTTGCCGATCATCACTTCGAGCGGGTGCACCGGAAAAGCCAGCAGGTTTTCCATGGTGCCGCGTTCCAGTTCGCGGGTCATCGCCATGCCGGTCATCATGATCATGGTCATGGTGAGGATGGTGCCCATCAGGCCGGGGACGATGTTGTACTGGGTGATGCCTTCCGGGTTGTAGTTGCGCTGCACGCGGATTTCGAACGGCAACGGCGCAGTGCCGAGCTTGGCCAGTGGGCCTTTCAGGTCATGCTGCAAAGCGCTCTGGTTGAGACTGTTCAAGGCGGAGATCGCGTTGCCGGTTGCAGAGGGATCGGAGGCGTCCGCTTCCAGCAACAGCGCCGGTTTTTCTCCGCGCACCAGCTGGCGCGAAAAGTCCGGCGGGATGGAAACGATGAACTGCACATCGCCGATCGCCATTGCTTCGCGTGCATCGGCAACCGTAGCGGATGGCGTGAGCACGTCGAAATAGCCGCTGTTTTCCAGGCTGGCGACAAAGCTGCGCGAATAGGTGCTTTGGCTGGCATCGAAGACCACGGTCGGCAGACGCTTCGGATCGGTGTTGATGGCGAAGCCGAACAACACCAGTTGCATCACGGGGATGGCCACCATCATGGCAAAGGTGATGCGGTCGCGCCGCATCTGGATAAATTCCTTCAGCACAATGGCCCACAGGCGGTGCCAGGCGAGTGGGAATTTCATGGCGGCGCGTCCTGCACGTTTTCCATGAGCTGGATAAACACCTGTTCCAGCCCGGTTTCCGCCTGCTCGAAGCGGGGGCCTTCCAGACTGGCCAGGCTCTGCGCGATCAACGGGCCATCCTGTCCGCTGACGCTGTATAGGTTGCCCATCGCGACCACCTGCTGCACGCCCGGCAGCTTGCGCAACCGGTCGGCCAGGGCCGGGTTGTCGTCTTTCACGTTGAACGAAACAAGACTGCTCTGGGCAATGAGTTCTTCCGGTGAACCGGATGCCAGCATCTGGCCATAGGCGATGTAAGCCAGGCGGTGGCAACGGGCCGCTTCGTCCATGTAATGCGTCGACACCAGCACGCTGATGCCCTGCCCCGCCAGGCGGTGTATCTCGTCCCAGAAATCGCGCCGCGCCTTGGGGTCGACCCCGGCGGTGGGCTCGTCGAGCAACAACAGCCGGGGACGATGCAACATGCAGGCGGCCAGCGCCAGCCGCTGTTTCCAGCCACCGGACAGGGTGCCCGCCAGCTGGTCGGCGCGGTCCGCCAGACCCAGGTCTTCCATTCCCTGTTCCACGGCTTGCTTGCGGTTGGGCATGGCGTACAGGCGGGCGACAAAGTCGAGGTTTTCGCGAATCGAGAGGTCTTCGTAGAAGCTGAAACGCTGGGTCATATAGCCCACCTGTTTCTTGATTTCGGCGCTCTGGCTGAGCACGTCAAACCCGAGGCAGGTGCCGCTGCCTGCGTCCGGCGTCAGCAGGCCACACAGCATGCGGATCGTGGTGGTCTTGCCGCTGCCGTTAGGGCCGAGAAAACCGTAAATCTCGCCTTCCGCCACCTGCAGGCTGAGCGCATTGACGACGCGCTTGTGGCCAAACGACTTGCTCAGCCCCTGCACATCGATGGCGAAATGATCGCTCATCGCGGGTCGGTATGCAGGGACACATCCACCGGCTGGCCGGGGTGGAGACGCGCGGCATCGCGGGCTTGCGGCCATGCCTCCACCAGGAAGACCAGGCGATGGCGGTTGGCCTCGCTGTACAGGACCGGCGGCGTGTATTCGGCAGTGGGGCTGATGAAACGGATCGTGGCCGGCAGCGGCTTGGTGCAGCCATCGCAATTGATCTGCACCGTTTGTCCGGTTTTCAACCCGCCCAATTGCGATTCCGGAACAAAGAACCGCACCTTGATGTTTTCCGCCGGCAGGATGGAAACCACGGGCTGCCCCGGCGCCGCCCATTCGCCGGTGCGATAAAAAGTGTCCTGCACCTGCCCGCTAACGGGCGCGCGCTGCGACTTCTGTTCCAGCCGGATCGCGCTTTGCGCCAGCGCCGCCTGGCTGGCGGATATCTGGGCCTGCGCAGCGGCCTGCGCAGCCTCGCGTCCGGGCAGGCGTGCGGTCGCCACCTGCGCATTCATCTGCGCGATCGCCGCCTCGCTGCTGGCCAGTTGCGTGCGCGCCTGATCCAGCACCTGCGCGCTGACGAAGCCTTTTGCCACCAGCGCCTGTTGGCGAGTCAACTCTGCGGCAGCGAGTTTTCGCTTGGCCTCGGCATCTTTCAACTGGGCTTCGACCACCGCGATTTCAGGCGGTCGTTTGCCGGTGGCCAGATCGGCGAGTTGCGCCTGAGCCTGCGCGAGCTGTGCCTTGGCCTGGTTGACATTGGCCACCTCGGTCGCCTGATCCTGGCTGAACAGGGGCGTTCCCGCTTTCACCGCATCGCCGCGTTGCACCGCCAGCGAAGTCAACTGCCCGCTTTGCTGGGCGGCGACCAGCACCGGCTCCCCCTCCACATAGCCCTGAAGCCGCGCTTCCGGCGCAGGCTGGCAGCCGGCAAGCAAGGCCGCCAGCAAAAACATAAGAGAATGGATGCGTGAGTTCATGAAATAGGCGAATTCAGTTTGACGTGCAGTTTTGCGTAACGAGCCCGGCATGCGTCCTAAGCTGCCACTACAGGAAGCGCCACCCGGGGATACGTACTGGATTTCCATCATCAGTTGCGTGCTGACGGGAAGGCGCATGGCAAGTACTACAAAAGTACCACAGCTTCCAATCCCGCGACCTGCACGCGCCAAGGCCGCCACTGACACTGAAGACCTACACCTCCCTCAAAAACTGCTCGGCTACACCACGCGTGCGATGACTGAGTAGCACTACACCGGCAAGCGGATTGGCGGCAGCGTCAAGCCTGTGGGAATGAAGCGGCCGGTCCAGACGATAGCATTGGGTGACCGCTACTTGATTCGTAAGGGACGGTCACCGTTTGCACGGGTCATCATAATGGTCGGGACAGTTACGAGCAGGCATTCTCTCTCTCAGATTGCCTTCCCAATTACATTCGACATGCGTACAGCGATACCGTCGCTGTCTGACGAAAACGCTCAAGATACGGTCGATGAGGCGGCGACGGATTCGCATCATGCCGTGCGCGCCGCACATCGGACATGTGTACAAGCCTGAACCGCCAATGTGGGGATCCATATTGGCGCTGCCTACAGATGCATATGAGTTCGCCGTTTGATGGGCATGTTTACCTATGACAATTTCCTTCGAGTGATTCGGGCAGATTTCAAGCCGTGCTTGAAAAATTGAATGCCACGTTGTCGGGACAGCGTCAACGGTCATCACGGCTAGCAGCAAGTGCTGGACCGACACGATCACGATTAGTTCCGACTTGGCATCGTGTAAGTAGCTCGGACATTGATTTACGACGAAGCGGGAATACCCCACAGCTGAGGCCTGAGAAAGAACAGCCGATACGAATGGGGAAAGAGGGAACTATTCCAGGGCAGTAGAGGTGGCAGCAGCTCCGCTGCTGAGCGCTGATAGCCATGGGCTCAACTAAGTGCGTGGACGGGGGCTTATCTATTTAGGCAGCAATCGGCCAATTGCGGTGCAGCAAAGAAAACATCCAGATAGACCGGAACTGAGCGGTCCGCAGGAACAACAGGGGACAGACCACGCTTTCTAGATTCGATGGTCGTCCGCTTTGGCCGAGTCCCGGACAAATCCTGCAGTCTCAGCCCTTAGGGTCGTGAGCTGCCTCTCTAGACACCCTCTAACCCGTTCACCTGTTCTCGCAATACCTTTGCGAGTTCCCGCATCTGTTCACGCCATCCACCCTTGAAGGCGTTTTGCGAAACGGTCGATTTACCTTTGATTGTTTTCGGCCGGTCGATTTCGCCCACGGTTGCCATTGCCTTATCAGCTCCGATTGCCGCGCCTGGCTTCGTGCTTGGCTTTCTTGATAGCGGGGCCGGACAGCGGCACGGCGGTTACCGCTGGGAAAAGACCTCCACCAAGCCCGCCTGAAATGGGCGGAACTCGAACGCGAACCTCTCGACACCCAGGACAAAACCTTCGCCGTGATTGCCGAACGCTACCGGCGCGAAGTGCTGAACCAGAAAGCCCAGCGCACCCAGCACGACACCGCATCGCACTCGACCGGCTAGTCAGCGTCTTCGGGCATATTCCTATCGACGCAATCACCCCGCAGGATGTGCGCGAATACATGAACCGGCGCGGCGAAAATGCCAAGGTGCGAGCAAACCGCGAAAAGGCGATGCTCTCGACCCTGTACAACCACGCACGGGAATGGGGGTACACCACAGCGGCCAACCCCTGTGCCGGGGTCAAAGGCTTCAAGGAAGCTGGGCGCGACAGGTACGTCGAGGACGCCGAATTTCTCGCCGTGTGGAATGCCGCCAGCGCCCCGATACAAGACGCCATGGACATTGCCTATCAGACCGGCCAGCGGCCCGCTGACGTGCTGAAAATGCGCCGCGCCGACATCCGAGACGGCTTCCTGTGGGTGACACAAAACAAGACCGGGCAGAAATTGAGGGTGGAGATCGTCGGCACGCTGAAAGACGCGATAAAACGCATTCTGAGCCGCTCTCACCCAGCTTTGGGGCTGTCACTCATCCAGAACGAAAAGGCCAGCCATTGAGCATCAGCGAACTACGCGGAGGCTTTGACCGCGCGAGGGAGAAAGCAGGCGTCAGCTTCCAATTTCGCGACCTGCGCGCCAAGGCCGCCACCGACACCGAAGACCTGCACCACGCCCAAAAGCTGCTTGGCCACACCACGCGGGCAATGACCGAGCAATACACGCGCAAACGGATAGGCGACACCGTCAAGCCAGTGGGCGCGAATTCGGAAAATAAATAACTCAGGGTGGACGCCTCAACCAAGGTGTTAGGCCGCATGTTTTCCCACAGTGAGAGCCTTCGCCATTGCCAACAAGGTCTGGCATATGAGCTTTGCGAATGCACGGTCATCCATGGAGATGTCTTTTGGAAGCTTCCATTCATTGTCAGCGAAGTCAACGTAGAGACCGCGTTGCTTAACTCCATCAGCGCGTGATATCCAAGTAGAAATTCTCTCTGAAATGTTGCAGCCTTCCTTGTGATGACCTGTCGCAATGAGCAAGCCATGAAGCATCGTTGAGATGTCGCCTGCAATTTCGTGCTTGATTTTGTGTCGATGAAAGACCAGCTTAAGGGTTTCTAAATCCTCAATACCTTCAGAGTGCTTTGCGAGAGAGATAACTTTGGCGCATTCCTCACAGGAAAGAATGTAAAGAGAAGTGGCCAGGCCCTGAAGTTCGGGTACCTTGATTCTCGTTGCCGCCTTGTACAGGCTCTGGGCATTCATGTAGGCGTGTCGGGCGCCTTCGCTTGCTTGTGATTGGGGAATCATTTCATGCGACCTAACGTTCAAACCACCCGCTTTGCGGGGCTTTATCGCACAGCGCCAGGTGAGGTGCAGGGTTGGGCGTGCTGCCTCAGTAAACTGTATCGCCTTTTATTTTGTAGAAGTCCGCTAGGAATTGTAGAAGTCCAGGGAAGCGGGGAAAAGACAAACCCCGCGTGTTTATTGGTGCCGGGAGGGGGACTCGAACCCCCACACTGTTACCAGCGGCGGATTTTGAATCCGCTGCGTCTACCGATTCCGCCATCCCGGCAAAGGGGCCGGATGCGAACGCGCCCGGCGACAGAGCCGCGCATTATGGCCCAAGCGGGTGGCCCGCTGCAAGGTGGCGGCTATAATCGCGCCCCATGCAGGTTTCTGATTTTGACTTCGATTTACCCGATGAATTGATTGCGCAGTTGCCGCCCGAGGTGCGCGGCGGCAGCCGGCTGTTGCATGTCGATGCGTCCGGCTTGCGGCATGACCGCTGGTTTCGCGACCTGCCCACGCTGCTGCGTGCGAATGACTTGCTGGTGATGAACGACACCCGCGTGATCAAGGCGCGGCTGTTCGGACACAAGGATTCCGGTGGCAAGGTTGAGCTGCTGGTCGAGCGCGTGACGGGTGAATTCGAGGCGCTGGCGTTCATCCGGGCGAGCCATGCGCCCAAGCCGGGGACGCGGATTATTCTGGCTGACGACGTGTGGGCTGAGGTGCTGGCGCGGCAGGACGATCTGACGCAGCTGCGCTTTCAGCGCCCGGTGCTGGCGGTGCTGGAACAACTCGGCCAGTTGCCTTTGCCGCCCTACATCACCCACACCCCGACCGCCGACGACGAGGCACGTTATCAAACGGTGTACGCGAACGAACCCGGCGCGGTGGCGGCGCCGACGGCCGGACTGCATTTCGACGCGGCGATGCTGGATGCGCTGCGCGCGCAAGGCATCCGCACGGCGCAGGTGACGCTGCATGTCGGCGCGGGAACGTTCCAGCCGGTGCGGGTGGATCATCTGGCCGATCACAAAATGCACAGTGAGCGTTACACGATTCCACAGGCAACCGTCGATGCGATCCGCGACACCCGCTCCCGTGGCGGCCGCGTGGTGGCGGTCGGCACCACCAGTCTGCGCGCGCTGGAGGCTGCCGCACAGCATGGCGAATTGCACGTCGGCTCGAGCGAAACCGACATCTTCATCACGCCAGGTTATCGCTTTAAAGTGGTCGATGTGCTCATCACCAATTTCCACTTGCCCAAATCCACCCTGCTGATGCTGGTCGCGGCGTTTGCCGGATTCGACAGCATCCGCGCGGCCTACGCCCATGCCATTGCGCACCGCTACCGTTTTTTCAGCTACGGCGATGCGATGCTTTTAGAACGTACCCCCGATGAAATTTGATTTGATCACCACCGACGGCGGCGCACGGCGCGGCCAGCTCCAGCTCGCACATGGCACCATCCAAACGCCGGTATTCATGCCGGTGGGCACCTACGGCACGGTCAAGGCGATGGCGCCCGCCGAACTCACCGAAACCGGTTTCGAGATGCTGTTGTCGAACACCTTTCACCTGTGGCTGCGCCCGGGGCTGGAGGTGATTGAAAAATTCGGCGGCCTGCATCGCTTCATGGGGTGGGACAAGCCCATCCTCACCGATTCGGGTGGTTTCCAGGTGTTCAGCCTCGGCAAGCTGCGCAAGATCACCGAAGAAGGGGTGAAATTCGCCTCGCCGCTCAACGGCGACAAGCTGTTCTTGACGCCGGAAATCTCGATGCAGATCCAGCGCACGCTGAACTCCGACATCGTGATGATTTTCGATGAATGCACGCCCTACCCCGCCACCGAGCGCGAAGCCGCCGACTCGATGCGGATGAGCCTGCGCTGGGCGGCGCGCTCGAAGGCGGCGCACGCCGGCAATCCCAATGCGCTGTATGGCATCGTCCAGGGCGGCATGTTTGAATCCCTGCGCGACGAATCCACGCGCGAACTGATCGCCATGGATTTCGACGGCTACGCCATCGGCGGCCTCTCGGTCGGCGAACCCAAGGAAGACATGAAGCGCATCCTCGCCCACACCGCGCCCCAGCTGCCGGCCGACAAGCCACGCTATTTGATGGGGGTCGGCACGCCGTCTGACCTGGTCGCGGCAGTCGCCCAGGGCATCGACCAGTTCGACTGCGTGCTGCCGACGCGCAACGCGCGCCACGGCATCCTGTTCACCCGGCGCGGCGAAATACGCATCCGCAACGCGCGCTGGAAAACCGACACCGCGCCGATCGACGATGAATGCACCTGCCACGCCTGCACCCATTTCAGCCGCGCCTATGTGCATCACCTGATCCGCGCCAATGAGATATTGGGCGCGCGGCTCGCCACCATTCACAACCTGCATTACTACCACCGCCTGATGGCCGGGATGCGCGCGGTCATCGAAGCCCGGCGCTTTGCCGACTTCACAGCAGAATTCCACGCCATGCAGGCGCAGGGCTGGTGAGATGAAAGCCGCACTGGCCGCCATGTAGAATCCGGGACGCGGAGTCTCAGCCACATAATAAAAACACATCCAACCGAAGGGGAGACCATGTCCATTACCAAGCATTACCCAATGCAGTTCACCGGCGCCGGTGGCGAATATTTCGTCATCTGGATCGTCAACATCGCGCTCACGCTCGTCACGCTCGGCATCTATTCGGCCTGGGCCAAGGTGCGCACCCTGCGCTGGTTCTACGGTCACACCCTGCTCGATAACCAGGCGTTTTCCTACCTCGCTACGCCGATGCAGATTCTCAAAGGCCGGCTGATCGCGCTGGCAGCGCTGGTGGCGTATTACGCGACTTCCTATTTCGCTCCGATGCTGGCGTTGCTGCTGCTGCTCGCCTTCTTCATCGCGATGCCGTGGATCGTGGTGTCGAGCCTGCGCTTTCACGCGCGGATGAGCGCCTATCGCGGTCTGCGCTTCGACTTCATCGGCAAGCTGGGCGAGGCAACGGTCATTTATATCCTGCTGCCGCTGCTGATTCTGCCCACGCTCGGGCTGATCCTGCCTTACATGGCCTACCGCCAGGTCAGGTTCATTGCCGGCAACACGGTGTACGGACAGACCGCCGCGCGTTACGCGGGTTCGCTCAAGCCGTTCTGGGGGGTGTACCTGCTGGCATTCGCGTTATTGGTGCTGCCACTCGTTGCGGTCGGGTATGGTTTTTATCACGCGTATCAATTGCAGGCAGCCGGACTGCCCAAGGAAGTGGCCGGTGCCGCAGCCGCAGCCAGTATCGGAGGCGGCCTGCTCTTCTTTTACCTGATGCTTCCGGTTGTCAGCGCCATGATCATGGCGCGCACCGCCAACCTGCTCTACAACGCCACCGAACTGGGTCCGGTCGGGTTCATGTCCAGCCAGCGCGCCCGCGACCTGATCTGGATTTACCTGTCGAACCTGATCCTGATCGCGCTCACGCTCGGCATTTACATTCCCTGGGCCAAGGTGCGGCTGGCGCGCTACCGTGCAGGCCATCTTACCGTGACCGGCCCGCAAGACCCGGGGCAATTCACCGCCGGGCAGCAACAGGGCAGTACCGCCACCGGCGCCGAAATGGCCGATCTGTTCGATCTCAATATCGGGCTGGCGTGACGCGCTTTAGCGGCGAACTGTTCGACGGCATCACCTCGCGCGCGCACCCGGTCACGGCCACACTCGATGACGGAACCCTGCACATCGAAGGGGACGGCATCGCACTCGCCATCCCGCTTGGCGACGTCAACGTAGCCCCACCTGTCGGTGCGGCGCGCGGCGTGGTGCATCTGCCCGAAGGGCGCGAGCTGCACAGCGCCGATCTTGCGGCACTCGCCCAACTGACCCAGGCGCTACCGGCCCGTAGTCCGGAGCGCTGGGCGCACAAACTGGAAAGCCGGCTCGTGTACGCGCTGGCCGCACTGCTTGTCTCAGTCGTCGTCATATTTTCCGGGCTGCGCTGGGGCTTACCCGCTGCCGCGCAACTCGCCGCGCATACCCTGCCCGCCGGGCTGGATGCGCGCATCGGCAAGGAATCGCTCGCGCTGATGGAAAAAGTCAGCCTCAATCCCAGCAAGCTAGCTGCCGCCCGTCGACAGGCAATTGCGCAACGCCTGGCTGAACAATGCCGCCACCAGGCCTGCCCACCTCACGTGCTGCTGTTTCGCGACAGCCAGATGTTCGGCGCCAACGCGATGGCGCTGCCCGGCGGGGCCATCGTGGTAACCGATGCGCTGGTCAAGCTGTCGCGCCACGACGACGAAGTCCTCGCCGTCATTGCCCACGAACTCGGCCACGTGCAGCACCGCCACAGCCTGCGGCTGGCTCTGCAAAGCATCGGCGCCGGCGCGATCCTGGTCGCGGTTACCGGCGACATCGGCAGCGTCACCGACCTTGCCGCCGGCCTGCCCAGCCTGCTGCTGCAAAGTGGCTACTCGCGCGATATGGAGCGCGAGGCAGATGCTTATGCGCTGGCATGGCTGGGAACCGCCTGCATTCCAGCCAGACGTTTCGCCGACATTCTCGACCGGCTCGACAAAAATACGTCGGGCACCAATCTGCTCGACAGCCACCCCGGCACACGCGAGCGAATCCAGCCGTTTCTTGCTGCACGCGGTTGTACCTGAGGCTGTCATGTTTGGCGTGCTAAAATCCGCAGGTTTTTTGACTGAAAGCCCCACACCATGATTTCCCTTGCCCACGCGCAAAGCGCCGCAGCTGCCACACCCGGTAGCGCCGAACTGATCCAGCAATTTCTCCCGCTCGTTGTTATTTTCATTCTGTTCTGGTTCATGCTGATCCGCCCGCAGATGAAGCGTGCGAAGGAACAAAAACAAATGCTGGCCGAACTCGCCAAGGGTGACGAAGTCGTCACCGCCAGCGGCCAGGTCGGCAAAATCGCCAAAATGGGCGACCAGTATGTCTCGCTGGAAATCGCCGATGGCGTGATTACCCACGTGCAGAAGTCGTCGGTCCAGACACTGCTGCCCAAGGGCACGATCAAAAGCCTGTAAGCCTCCAGACGTGAGCATCCTGCCCCGACCCGCTGCTCACCCCTCCCCGCTCACCGCTCCCCCAATAAAATGAACCGCTTCCCGCTCTGGAAATATGTGCTCATCGGCGTCACGCTGGTGATCGCCTTCATTTACACCCTGCCCAATTTTTATGGTGAAGTGCCGGCGGTGCAGCTGTCGCCGATTCACAGCACCGAAAAGGTCGATGCCGCGCTGCTGGGGCGGGTGGAATCCACGCTGAAAACCGCCGGGCTGGTGTCCAGTGGAACCGAGCTGGCGGGCAACAGCATCAAGGTGCGCTTCGCCAACCCGGACGCACAGATCAAGGCGAAGGACGCGCTGCAGACAGGGCTGGGCGACCGCTACACGGTGGCCTTGAATCTGGTGTCCGCCTCGCCGGCCTGGCTGTCCTCCATCGGTGCGCTGCCGATGTATCTCGGCCTCGACCTGCGCGGCGGGGTGCATTTCCTGCTCGAAGTCGACATGAAGGCCGCGCTGGAAAAAGCGGCCATTCGCTACCAGAACGATTTCCGTACCGAACTGCGCACCGATAAAATCCGCTACGGCCGCATCGCCCGCGAAGGCAATGTCGTCAGCGTGCATTTCAACACGCGTGACCAGCGCGACGCCGCGATCAACAAACTGGGCACCGTGTTTACCGAGCTGGCCTTCACGCCGGAAGACCTGGCCGAAGGCTTCAGCCTCTCCGCCCGCCTCAAACCGCAAACCGAAACCAAGGTGCAGGAATACGCCTTGCAGCAAAACATCACCACCCTGCGCAACCGGGTCAACGAACTCGGCGTGGCCGAGCCGGTCATCCAGCAGCAAGGCGCAAGCCGCGTCGTGGTGCAATTGCCCGGCGTGCAGGATACCGCCAAGGCGAAAGACATTTTGGGCCGCACCGCCACGCTGGAAATCCGCATGGTCGACGAGCAGGCCGACCCCGTTGCAGTGAGCCAGGGGCAAGCGCCGTTCGGCGACGACATCGTGCCCAGCCGCGAAGGCGGCAACATCGCCGTCAAAAAGGATGTCGTGCTGACCGGCGACTCGATCACCGATGCCTCGCCGGGCTTCGACAGCACCAGCGGCCAGGCTGCAGTGCATCTCAATCTGGACGGCAAGGGCGCGCGTATTTTTCAGGACGTCACGCGTGAAAACATCGGCAAGCGCATGGCGATCCTGCTGATCGAAAAAGGCCGTGCCGAAGCCGTTACCTCGCCGGTGATCCGCGATGAAATCGGCGGCGGCCGGGTGCAGATTACCGGGATGGAAACCGCGCAGGAAGCTTCCGATGTCGCGCTGCTGCTGCGCGCCGGGGCGCTGGCCGCGCCGATGCAGATCGTCGAGGAACGTACCGTCGGCCCCAGCATGGGCGCGGAAAACATCAGCAAGGGCTTCCACTCCAACCTGTGGGGCTTTGCTGCCGTGGCGCTGTTCATGATCATCTACTACCGCATCTTCGGGCTGTTCTCGGCACTTGCGCTGGCGATCAACGGCGTCTTCCTGATCGCGCTGCTGTCGATGATGCAGGCCACCCTCACCCTCCCAGGCATGGCGGCAATCGCCCTCACGCTCGGCATGGCGATCGACGCCAACGTGCTGATCAACGAACGCATCCGTGAAGAACTGCGCAACGGCGCCACCCCGCAAGCCGCGATCCACGCGGGTTACGACCGCGCCTGGGCGACCATTCTCGACTCCAACCTGACCACCCTGATCGCCGGCGTTGCGCTGTTCTGGCTCGGCTCGGGACCGGTGCGCGGCTTCGCGGTGGTGCTGTGCCTGGGCATCCTCACCTCGATGTTCAGCGCCGTCACCGTGTCGCGCGCGATGGTCAACCTCACCTACGGTCGCCAGCCGCGGCTCACCAAAGTTTCGATCTAAGGATCACGTCATGCTGGAATTTTTCCCCTTCAAAAAAACCATCCCCTTCATGAGCTGGGGCAAGGTGACGACCGCTATTTCGCTCGTCACCTTCCTGTTCGCCATCTGGGCGCTGTGGCACAACGGCCTGAATCTCGGCGTCGATTTCACCGGCGGCACGCTGATGGAAGTCCGCACCAGCCAGCCCGCGAACCTGCACACGATTCGCAGTGCGCTGGACAAAACCGGCCTGCCGGAAGTCTCGGTGCAAAACTTCGGCACCAGCCGCGACGTGCTGATTCGCCTGCCCGCCAAGCATGGTGCCAACGCTGCAACAACCAGCAACACCGTCATGGCCGCGCTGCAAACCGTCGATCCCGCCATCGAATTGAAGCGTGTCGATTTCGTCGGTCCGCAGGTCGGCAAAGAGTTGTACGACAACGGTGCGCTGGCGCTGCTGGTCGTCGCTTTCGGCATCATGGCCTACCTGGCGATTCGCTTTGAATGGCGCTTCGCGGTGTCGGGCATGCTCGCCAACATGCACGATATCGTCATCATCCTCGGCGTGTTCGCCTTCTTCCAGTGGGAATTCACCCTCACCGTGCTGGCCGGCGTGCTGGCCGTTCTGGGCTACTCGGTCAACGAATCGGTGGTGGTATTCGACCGGATTCGCGAGAACATCCGCAAGATGCGCGGCGCCACCGTCCCGCAGATCATCGACGACGCCATCACCCGCACCATGAGCCGCACCATCATCACCCACGGCGCAACCCAGATGATGGTGCTGTCGATGCTGTTCTTCGGCGGTGAAGCGCTGCACAACTTCGCGCTTGCGCTCACCATCGGCATCATGTTCGGCATCTATTCCTCGGTGCTGGTCGCCTCGCCGCTGCTGCTCATGTTCGGCGTCAAGCGCGAACATTTCATCAAGCCGATCGAGAAGAAGGAAGAAGCGGTTGTTTGAGGCTCAAGAAACAAGATTCAAGGTTCAAGGACGCCGAGCGCGCTTTCCTGAATCTTGTAACTTGTACCTTGCTTCTTGAAGCTGCCGTCCTGACATGCTCAACACCTTCATCGACTGGATCCTCGCCACCGTCCAGGACTGGGGCTACGCCGGCATCTTCATCCTGATGGCGCTGGAATCCACCGTGCTGCCGGTGCCAAGCGAAATCGTGCTGATCCCTGCCGGATATCTGGCGCACCAGGGGCAGATGAACTTCGGGCTGATCGTTCTGAGCGCCACCCTCGGCAGCCTCGTCGGCGCCTCGTTCAACTATGTCGTATCGATGTGGCTGGGGCGCCCCTTCCTCGAACGCTGGGGCCGCTACTTCTTCGTGCGCCCCGAGCTGCTGCACAAGACCGATGCGTTCTTTGAAAAACACGGCGCAGTCTCCACCTTCACCGGCCGTCTCATTCCCGGCATCCGCCACCTGATCTCCATCCCCGCCGGACTCACCCGCATGAGCCTCGGCTCATTCTCCTTTTACACCTGCCTCGGTGCAGGCCTGTGGTCGCTCATCCTCATCCTGTTCGGCTACTTCCTCGGCGGCAACGAAGCGCTGATCAGGGAATACCAGCATTTCATCACCGCTGGCGTCATTGCAATTGTTGCGCTGGTTATTGGCGGTTATGTGTGGTGGCAGAAACGCAGCTAAGGCCGTAAGCGTTTGGTTGTTTGCGCTATACGCCTGCCAGACCATTCTATTCACCTCCATTCAATGCGAGCAGTCGGCAAAGGTTGCCTCACGGAGCAGTAATTCGCCCTTTTGGTCTCCCAAAATCCGGGGCCGTGTAGATTGATGCCCATCAGCAAATTGAAAAGCAATCGATGACCATCGACACGCCCCCCTCGCCAGAGCCCAAGGCGACCTGTGCAAACTGCCAGGCCTGCTGCTGTCGGCTGGAAGTGCTGCTGATTACCGATACGGGCGTGCCCGATCATTTCATCGAGCTGGACAAATGGGGCGGCCAGACCATGGCGCGTCTGGATGATGGATGGTGTGCAGCCCTGAACCGGCAGAGCATGAAGTGTTCGATTTACGAAAACCGGCCATGGGTGTGCCGGGAATTCGAGATGGGCGAACACGAGTGCCTTACCGAGCGCGCGGCCAATCTTTAGGCGGCATGGCGGGCAGGTCTTTCAGTTCCTGCTTGATCCACTCGATAAAGACCCTGGTTCGGGCCGGCAGGAGCCGCGCATGCGGGTAGACGACATGGATCGGCCGCGGCGGCGGCTCGAACGATTCCAGCACGACTTGCAGACGATTTTGCGCAATGTGATGCGCCACCTGATACGAGATGAACATGCCGAATCCCAGCCCGGCCAGGCAGGCCTCGGCCGCCGGGGCGACATGGTTGAATTCCAGATTGCCGGTTACCGGCACCGTGAACGGCTTGCCGCTTTCGTGAAATGTCCACCATGGCCCCGCACCGCCAGAGAATCGCACGCAGTTGGCTTTGAGCAGGTCTCTCGGATGTTGGGGCACGTCATGGCGGCCCAGATAGTCCGGGCTGGCGACGACCATGCGGCGAACGCTGCCCAGGGGCTGCGCAACCAGCGTTGAATCCTCCAGCGGGCCGATGCGGATACCCACGTCGATATGTTCTTCCAGCAGGTTGGCCACACGATCGAGCAGCAGCAGATTGACGCGCACCTTGTCATGTTTCTGCACAAAGCGCGTCACTGCCGGCGCGACATACATCTGGCCGAACAGCACCGGCGCAGTGATGGTGAGCTGGCCGCCGGGCTCGACCGCATCCAGGGTCAAGGCCGATTCGGCATCCTTGACGGCCGCCAGCAGTTGGCGGCAGCTCTCGATGTAGTGACGCCCCTCTTCGGTCAGCGAAATGCGTCGCGTGGTGCGATTGAACAGGCGGATGCCCAGATGCACTTCCAGCGCCGCCAGCGTGCGCACGACGGCGGGAGGCGACGAACCCAGCGCGGCGGCGGCAGCCGTCAGGCTGCCTTCATCGGCAATGCTGACAACGGCTTGCATGGCTTTGAGTTTGTCCATGCGCCCGATTATTCCATTTAACGAATCAGTCTTATGTAAAGCGAGCCATTTATTCATCAGGGGGTAGTGTTCACAATCCGCCTCATCCGTTTCCCATGTCAAAAAGGAATGAATTGTGAGATCCGCTGCCGTCCTGCCCACCCGCCCCATCAAGCTTCACCGCTTCTTCCTTTCCGGCCACAGCCATCGGGTCGAGCTGTTTCTGTCCCTGCTCGGGGTGCCCTATGAACGGGTGGATGTCGATCTCGCCGCCGGCGCACACAAGCAGCCCGCGTTTCTGGCAATGAACCCGT
>JAAPAA010000250.1 GCA_012274165.1 Thiobacillaceae bacterium | reverse complement strand
GTCGTTGCTGAAGCAGGCAATGCGTGCGGTGGCGGCGGGCAAACGTGTGCCGCCCGACCTCTGTTATCTGTACAACTTCGACGCGCCGGAACGGCCGCTGGCGCTGCGCCTGCCGGCCGGCGAGGGACGGCTGCTGCGCCAGTTGCTGGCGCAGGCGGTAAAAACCCTGCAGGACGAAATCCCGCAGCGGCTGGAAGGACAGGATTACAAGGCCGAGAGCGAACGCATCGAGCAGGCCTGGAAGGACGACGTGGCGCGGCACTATGCCGGGCTGATGGCGTTTGCCGAGGCGCGCAGCTTTTCGCTGCATCGCGACGAGGGGCGCATGGTGTTCACCCTCACCGGCAAGAAAGGCCAGGCGCTGACCGAGGACGAAGTGCTGGCGCTGCCGAAAGCGCGCCGCATCGAGGTGGAGCGGGCCGAGCAGGAGCTGCGCGCCGAGATCACCCGCTACATCGAGAAAACCCAGCCGCTGGAACGCGCGATGAACGAAGCGCTGGCGGCGTTGCGGCGGCAGGTGGTGAAGCCGCTGGTGGAACGTGAAATGCAGGCGATCCGCGCCGGCCTGAAGAAGCAGATCAAGGACTCCGGCAAACTCAACGCCTGGCTCGATGCGATCGCGCAGGACGTGTTCGATAACCTTGAGCTGTTCCATGGCGGAGACAACATGGAAGGCCAGCAGGAAGCGCTGCAAAGCGTGCTGGCGCGCTATCGCGTCAATCTGGTGGTCGATAACGGCGGCCTCAGCGGCGCACCGGCGATCGTCGAGGACAACCCGCTGTTCCGCGTGCTGTTCGGCAGCATCGAATACCAGTCCGAAAACGATGTGCTGGTGACCGACTTTTCCCGCATCCGCGCCGGCAGCCTGTTGCAGGCGCACGGTGGTTTTTTGATGCTGCATTTGCACGACGTGCTGGCCGATCCGCTGGTGTGGGAAAAGCTGCGGCGTTTCCTGCGCAGCGGGCGGCTGCAGATCGAGGAGCCGGGGGTGTCGTTTTCGCCGATTGCGACGGTGTCACTGGTGCCGGAAGCGGTCGACGTCGAGGTCAAGCTGGTGCTGATCGGCTCGCGCGAACAGTATTACGAACTGCAGGAGGCGGCGCCTGAAATCTCCCGGCATTTCCGCGCCAAGGTGGATTTTGCCGAGAGTTTTGTGACCAGCGCGGATACGCACCGCGCTTCGTCTATTTTCGTCGCCCATGCCTGCCGTGAGCATGGCCTGCCGCACTTTTCCGCAGCAGCGGTGGCGCGCCTGCTCGAGGAGTCGCATCGCGAGGCGGGCGATCAGACGCGCGAGAGCGCGATTTTCGCGCGCACCGAAGCGCTGCTGATGGAAAGTGCCACGATCTGCCGCACGCGCGGGCCAGGCCTGGTTGCGGCGACAGACGTCGAAACAGCATTGCAGGCGCATACCGCGCGCCACGACTACCCGGAGCAGCGGCTGCGTGAGGAAATCGCCAATGGCGATGTGCTGATCGATTCGCAGGGTGAGCGGTTGGGGCAGGTCAACGGCCTCACCCAGATCGACCTCGGCGATTACCGTTTCGGCCTGCCAGTGCGGCTGTCGGCACATACCTACGCGGGAGAGGACGGCCTGCTCAACATCGAGCGCGAAGTGGAGTTGTCCGGCCCGATCCACGACAAGGGCGTGTTCATCCTGCAGAACTATCTGGCTGCGTTGTTCTCTCATCTCGCGCCGCTTTCGCTCAATGCGTCGATCGTCTTCGAGCAGCAGTACCACGGTGTGGAAGGCGATTCCGCGTCCTGTGCCGAACTGTATGCGCTGCTCTCGGCGTTGTCAGGCCTGCCACTCAAACAGGGCATTGCCGTAACCGGCGCGGTCAACCAGCACGGCGAGGTCCTGCCGGTAGGCGGCATCAACGAAAAAATCGAGGGCTGGTTCCGCGTGTGCGAGGCCGCCGGGCTGGATGGCAGCCAGGGGGTGCTGATCCCGCGGCGCAACCGGCGTCATTTGATGCTGGCAACGCAGCTGGTGGAGGCGGTTGCCCAGGGACGCTTCCATATCCATACCGCCGAACACGTGTCCGAGGGCATCGAGCTGCTGACCGGCGTGGCAGCGGGCGACCTGAACGGGGCGGGACATTACCCGCATGACAGCGTGCTGGGGCACGCGCAGGATGCCTTGCTGGCGTTTCGCCGCGCCTGCCAGATGCAGGAGCATCCCGGCAAAGCGCCGCGCTGGCATTTCCGCGCGGGCGAGCGCTTCAAACGGCGTTAAGGCCGGGCGTTTTCGCACGTTTGCAAACGGGGGAACTATAGTTAAATTCGTTCAACTGATTTGCAAGGAGCCGATGATGAACGCACTACATCGTATGGAACGTTTTCTCGATCAGCACATGATCCCCTTCGACCTGGTCGCCCATCCCCACACGCATACCAGTGCCGAAACAGCGCGTGCGTCAGGGGTGAAGCCGAGCCAGGTGGTCAAAGGCGTATTGCTCGATGGGGTGGGTTGCCAGATGGTTGCCATGATCCCCGCCGACCAGGATATTCGCCTGGGCAAACTGGGGCTGGAGCAGGGCATGGAGTTCAGTCTGGCCGACGAAGACAGCGTGAGCCGCTTGTTCCGTGAGTGCGAGCCCGGTGTGGTGCCGGGATTGCCGAATGCCTGGGGGGTGGAGATGGTGTGGGACGACGCGTTGATGGCGCAGCCGGATATTTATCTGGAGGCTGGCGACCATGAGCGTTTGTTGCATATTGAAACCCGCTACTTGCGCGAGGCGTTTGGGGATGCGCTGCACTGCCGCTTCAGCCAGCCGCGTGCGCACGGGCACGTACACGCTTGAGTGGCAAGTCATTGCGTCACTGTGTTCGGTGAGGAACGGAGAAATCGAATAAGCTAGCGTGTCGCGTTTTTGTTCCTGCACGTCATGCCCGCTTCCGATCCCCCTTCCAATCCGCATCGCTCAATGGGGCGCGGCATGGCGTGGTTGGCCAGCCTGTCGCTGCTGGGCGTGCTGTACCTGTTTTTCGACAGCAGCCTGCAGGCGCGCAACGACCCCAACCGTCAGCTGCAGATCGCGCCGGGCGCAGAACTGGTGCTGCAGCGCGGCCGCAGCGGTCATTATGTGTTTCCCGGCGAAATCAACGGGCGGCCCGTCACTTTTCTGCTCGATACGGGTGCAACGCTGGTGTCCGTGCCCGCGCATCTGGCCAATGAGCTTGGGCTGGAGGCGGGCGCATACCAGCAGTCGGTTACTGCCAACGGAACCGTGGATACGCGTGCCACGCAAATCGGCGTATTGGCGTTCGGTCCGTTCACGCTGAGTGGCGTGCGCGCCAGCCTCAATCCGGGCATGACGGACGACCAGATTTTGCTGGGCATGAGTGTTTTGAAACAGCTGGAATTCACTCAGCGCGGCGATACGCTGGTGCTGCGACCGATGGATGACAAAAAAGAGTTTTGACATCTTGGTTTTTTGTGATATTTATACGGCCATCAATTGGATTCAAGCTTTAAATTGCGGTACCTCTGGTAAGCGTTTTCCTTGAAATTCGATCGATAGAGCATGTCGCTCAATTTTTTTTAGATAGATAGGAAACAAGATGGAAACGGGTACTGTTAAGTGGTTCAACGATGCAAAAGGTTTTGGCTTTATTACCCCGGACAACGGCGGTGAAGATCTTTTTGCACACTTCTCTGCAATCAACTCCAACGGCTTCAAATCCCTGCAGGAAAACCAGAAAGTCAGCTTCGAAGTGACGACTGGCCCCAAGGGCAAGCAAGCATCGAACATCCAGGTTGTGTCGTAATTCTTCCGACCTGATGTGAAAAACCCCGGCTCGCCGGGGTTTTTTTACGTGTGCCTTCTGGGTACGTGTGCCCTTTGGGTATGCCCGCGCAATACAATCCATCGCCTTTTTCGTGAGTGAACCGTCATGGCGCTCAAAGCCACCATCTACAAAGCAGACCTGCAGATTGCCGACATGGATCGGCATGTCTACGGCGACTATCCGCTGACCATCGCCCGCCACCCCTCCGAAACCGACGAGCGCATGATGGCGCGCGTGCTGGCCTATGCGCTGTACGCCGCAGAGGGCATCGCCTTCACCAAGGGTTTATTCGACGTCGACGAGCCGGAAGTGTGGGTGAAGAATCTGGTGGGTGAGATCACCCTGTGGATTGACCTGGGACAGCCCGACGACGCACGCATCCGCCGCGCCTGCAGCCGCGCCGATCAGGTGGTGGTGCTGTGTTACGGCACCGGCTGCGAAGTGTGGTGGAAGCTGATCGCCAGCAAGCTCACGCGCTTCACCAATCTGACCGTGCTGCAATTGCCGGCCGCCACCAGCCAGGCGCTGGCCGCTTTGGCTGCGCGCAGCATGCGCCTGCAATGCATGGTGCAGGACGGCGAAATCTGGCTCAACAGTGAAACCGAGAGCGTGCCGGTAACGCTGACGCGCCTGCAGTCCCCGCGTTAAGTCACACCAGACGCGGCACCGGCGCGAGAAAGCGTCCTTCCAGTTCCTGCAAATTGAGTTCCTGCAAAATCTGTCGCAGGCGCTCGTTTGCGTTCTTGCGCGGCGTGCCGGTTTGGCTGGCGACGATCAGCTCGTTTTTCATCGAATGTTCCCAGCCGACCAGCTCGGTGACCGTAACCTGGTAGCCGTGCGCTTCCAGTTGCAGGCAGCGCAGCACGTTGGTGAGCTGGCTGCCGAATTCGCGGGTGTGGATCGGATGGCGCCATATCTCCGATAGCGGGGTTTTTCCGAACGACTCGTTCTTGTGTTTGCGCAGCACGCTGGCGACCTCCGCCTGGCAGCACGGCACCAGCACAATGTGACGTGCCTGTTTGGCCAGCGCAAACTGGATCGCGTCGTCGGTCGCCGTGTTGCAGGCGTGCAGCGCCGTGACGATGTCGATGCAGGGCGGCAGCTGTTCGGATTGCGTCGATTCGGCCACCGTGGTGCTGAGGAAGGACATGCGCGGAAAGCTGAGCCGTGCCGCCAGCGCACGCGATTTTTCCACCAGTTCGTCGCGCGTTTCAATGCCGTAAATGTGGCTGCCGGGGCGATCTTTCAGAAACAGGTCATACAGAATGAAACCGAGGTACGACTTGCCCGCACCGTGGTCGGCCAAGCTTAGCGTATCTTGCCGGGCCAGCACCTCGTCGAGCAGCGGCTCGATGAAGTGGCACAGGTGGGTGACCTGCTTCAGCTTGCGGCGGCTGTCCTGGTTGAGCTTGCCGTCGCGCGTCAGGATGTGCAGTTCCTTCAGCAGCTCAATCGACTGTCCAGGGTGCAACACATCGGCCAGCGGGTCGGTAAAACCCACCTTTGGCGCAGGCGTGGCAGCGTGGTTGGCGCGCTTCATGGCGCGCTGACCGGGTGCGGGGTATCGCGTCTGGTCGGGGTGAATGGAGTGTGTTTCCGCGTTCGCACTGGTTTCTTCATGGCTGGGATCAAGCGGTGGGAAGGCCAAGGGTATCAAACCCTCCGGCAAGACTGAACTGTTCCGTATTGATCCTGGACGTGTCATTTCCGGGATAATGCCGCCTTGCTGAAAGGGTTGCATCGTGTCCGTCGTCAATATTTCCTGCTACAAATTCGTCACGCTGACCGACCGCGAGGCCTTGCGCGCCGACCTCACCGCGCGCTGTCTGGCGCTCGGCCTCAAGGGCACCATCCTGCTCGCGCCTGAGGGCATCAACGTTTTCCTGGCCGGCTCGCGTGTAGCCATCGACGCCATCGTCGCCCATCTGCGCGCCGACCCGCGCTTTGCCGATCTGGCGCCAAAGGAAAGCCTCTCCGCCGAGCCGCCGTTCCACCGGATGCGGGTGCGGCTGAAGCAGGAAATCATCACCATGAAAATGCCGGTGATCCGGCCCGAAGCAGGGCGGGCGCCTTCGGTGGACGCAGCTACGCTGAAGCAATGGCTGGACCATGGCTGCGACGACGCAGGTCGCCCGCTGGTGATGCTCGACACCCGCAACGACTACGAAGTCGCCGCCGGCAGCTTCGATGACGCGGTCGATTATCACATCGGCGTTTTCAGCGAATTTCCACCGCAACTCGCTGCGCACCGCGATGACTATGCCGGCAAAACCGTCGTCTCATTCTGCACCGGCGGCATCCGCTGCGAAAAAGCCGCCATTCACATGAAGGCCATCGGCATCGATCATGTGTACCAGCTCGAAGGCGGCATCCTCAAGTACTTTGAAGAAGTGGGTGGCGCGCATTATCACGGCGACTGTTTCGTGTTCGATGAGCGCGAGGCGGTGAGTGCGGATTTGCAGCCAGCGGCAGGGCGCGTGCATCGGTGAGAGCCGTTCAGCCGGTTTCACGGGGGACGCCGCTTGAATTGGCGTTGCCCCCGGTTTGGCTTCTCACACTTTACTTGACGGTGTAACCGCGGCCTTCCAGACAAGCACCGCGCGCCTTTCCGAACGCCGCCTGCTGCTGTTGCGTGGCGGATTGTTGCTGCGCGGCGGCCTGCTGACCGGCGGCCGCATTTTGCCGGCGGCTTTGCCCGCGTGCGGCAACCGCCCCCACCGCTGCGCCAGTGCCCGCATCGCCGCCAACGACTTCACCGACAACGGCACCACGAGCCGCGCCACGCACGCCGGCGCCGGGAGCGGTACCCGTTGCGGTTGTTGCCGGCTTGGGCGCAGCAGTTGCTGTCGGCGGCTTGGCAGGATCGAAGCCGCTTTGCTGGACTGCCCAGGAATAGCAGGCCGCTTCGTCGCTCTTCTGCTGTTCCGGGCTCTGTCCCTTGGCGGGGTAGACATATTGTTGCGCGCTCGCCTCGGCGATCAGCGCCATCGTCGACGCCAGCATCCATAGGATTTTCTGTTTCATTCCAATGACTCCTTGTGAAGGTTGAAAAGTGAGGAAGTTTGCCTTGCATTCGCCGAATTTGGCCCGTCACTTGCATGCTAGTTGCTTACCGAGTCACATGCCAGATTTGCTTCAACCCAGTTCGCGGATCGACTGCATCGGCGGCACCCGCGTGATGTGGCGCGTGGTGAGCCAGCCGCTTGTGCCAACCAGCAGCGCACCGGCCGTGGGTAGCACGAGCCACAGCCAGGGGTGCAGGCGCAGCGGCAGGTCGAAAAGGCGGTGGGCGATCAAAGCCATGGCGATTTCGGCGCAGGCGCTGGCGAGCAGCCCGGCCAGACATCCGAGGGCAAGAAACTCGCTCCACAGTGCCTTGGCCAGATAGGCGCGCTGGGCGCCCAGCGTGCGCAGCAGGACGGCTTCCTGCTGACGTGCGTCGAGGCTGGCCAAGAGCGTGGCGATGACGACGGCCATGCCGGCGGCGAGCAAAAATCCGAGCAGCAGTTGAATCGCACCGATGATCTGCGCAAACACGGCTTCGATGTTGGCGATGAGTTTGTCGAGCGCGAGCACGGTGATGCCGGGAAAGGTTTTGACGAAGCCGGGCAATACGCTGGTTTTCCCCGGCGGCACGTGAACGCTGGCGATGGAACTGGCGGGCAGGGCGTCGAGCTGGCCGGGGGCGAAGATGACGAAGAAGTTGGGCTGCATCGAGTCCCACTTCACGCTGCGGATACTGCTGATGCGCGCGCTCAGTGTCTGGTCGCCGATCTGGAAGCCGAGCGTGTCGCCGATGGCCAGATGGAGCTGTTCGGCCATGCCGGACTCAACCGAGATTTGAGCGGTACGCTGGTTTCCATGCCAGCGCCCGGCGAGCACGGTGTTGTTGGCGGGCAGGGTGGCGGTCCAGGTGAGGTTGAGTTCGCGCCGCAGGGAGGCGTTGTCGCGCGCGTCTGCAGGCAGGGTGGCGGCGATGGGCGCGCCATTTTTGCTGACCAGGCGACCCCGCACCATGGGATACAGTCTGGATGCCTGGAGCTGGTGCTGCGCCAGAAAATCGGCGACGGCTGTTTGCTGCTGGGGCGCGATATTCACCAGAAAATAATTGGGCGCATCCGGCGGCAGCTGGGCGCGCCAGCTGGCGATGAGGTCGCTGCGCACCAGCGCCAGCAAAGCGACCAGGAACAGCGCAAGGGTGAATGCGCCGAGCTGCACGGTGCTGTCGAAGCGGTGGCGCAGCAGTTGCGCCAGGCCAAAGCGAAGCGGGCCGTGGCTCATTTTTTGCACTACTCGTCCACCCAGCAGCGCCAGCCGGGCGAGCAGGCTGAGCACGCCGATCAAACCCACCAGTGCGCCGACGAAAATGCCGACCAGTTTGGCGTCGCCCGCATACCACGCGACGAGCGCCAACAGCATCGTGCCGCTGATCCCCATGCTGATCCAGGCGGCCAGCGGCAGTGGCGGCAACTCGCGCCGCAACACCCGCAACGGCGACACGCGGATCAGGCGCATCAGCGCGGGCAGGCTGGCGCCCGCCAGCGCCAGCAGGCCGCTGAGCATGGCAACGCCAATTGGAGCCACACCGAGAGCAGGGAGGCGGGTGACGGCGTCGGGCAGGATCATCAGTGCCAGCGCGTGTTGCATTGCGGCGCCGATCGCCACGCCGAGCAGGCTGCCGAGCAGCCCCAGCGTCAGCAACTGGACGGCATACAGCGTGCGCAGTTGTGCCGTGGTGGCACCCAGGCAGCGCAGCAGGGCGGCCTGGTCGTAATGGCGCAGCGCGTGACGATGCGCGGCGATGGCGATGGCGGCCACCGACAGCAGCAGGCTGATCAGCGCGGTGAGCTGGATGTAGCGGTCGGCGTTGACGAATGCGCCGCGCAGCGTTTCGACGCCTTCGCGCGAGCCGATGAGGCGCTGGGTGCTGTCGAGGGCGGGCTTGAGCGCGGCGCTGAACGCAGCCAGCGGCTTGGCATCACCGGCAAACTGGTAGAGGTAGCTGACGCGGCTGCCGGGTTGCAACACATGGGTTTGTGCAACGGCGTCGGCACGCATGAATACGCGCGGGGCGAGGCCGAACACGCCGCCGAGCTGGCCGGGTTCTTCGGTCACCACGCCGGCGATGGTGAAGTGCGTTTCGCCGATTTGCACGCGGTCGCCGACCTGCGCATTCAGCAGGGGCAGCAGCGACGGGTCGACATAAATCGCACCGGGCGGTGGTTGCGCCGGGCGCGGCGTGCCGGGTTCAAACGGGCGCGCCGCGATGCGCACGCTTCCGCGCAGCGGGTAGGCGGCGTCAACCGCGCGCAGGCTGGCGAGCTGGAAGGCATCGCCCCTGGCGAGCATGCTGGTGAAATCAATGGCGTTGCTGGTGGTGAGGGTATGCAGCGGCCAGTGCGCGATCGGGCGCGGGCTGCTGACCAGCAAGTCTGCACCGAGAAAGCTCGCACCCTGTTCGCTC
>JAAPAA010000249.1 GCA_012274165.1 Thiobacillaceae bacterium | reverse complement strand
CTGGAAGTGCTGGCCGACGTGCCGCGCGATCTGCGTCGTCTGTTGCGGGATATGCGGCGGGGGCGGGTCAAGATCGATCTTGACCTGACACGGCTGGACAGCTTTGGGCAGCAGATCGACCGCGCCAGCAACCGCCTGACCATGGGCATCCTGACCGCCTCGCTGGTGGTGGGCTCCAGCATCATCATGACGGTGAAGGGCGGCCCTCAGTTATTTGGCCTGCCGTTTTTTGGCCTGCTGGGATTCCTGATCGCGTTTTTCAACAGCGTGTGGATTGTTTTTTCCATCTGGCGCTCGGGTAAACACTGAGGTTCGCGCTCAAGCACTGCGGGGCGCATCGGGGTTCAGGGGGTTCAGGTTGCTAACCATCTGTGCGAGTGGCAGGGGGCGGTCCAGCAAGAAACCCTGGATGAGCGAGAAGCCCATGCTTTCAACCTTGCGCAGCGCCGCTTCGGTTTCCACGCCTTCGGCTGTCAACGAATAGCCCGCGCTGGTCATCATGCGGGCGAAATCCATTACCACTTGAGCGGCACGGTCGTTTTCTTCCAGCTTGCGTATCAGCGAAATATCGAACTTGATCACGTCCACCGGCAAGTCTGCGAGGTAACGCAATGGGGAATGCCCTGTTCCAAAATCGTCCATTGCAATGCGATATTGCGCGGTGCGCAGCAAATCCAGATAGGTGCGAGCCTCGGCCACCTGGGTGATGAGCGAGGTTTCAGCGATCTCGATCATCAAGGGATGGCGCGTGTTGTGGCGAGACAGTTCCAGCAGATACGAGACGATTTCAGGTTGTGAAACACTTTGCGCTGTCAGATTGATTGATACCCCCACCCCGGCTGGCAGCTGCCTGGATGACAGATCCAGATCGACCTGTTGCAACACGGCAAGATCGAAACCCGTTTCCAGGCGGCGGCTGCTGACGACTGGCAGAAAGGCATCCGGCATGATGAGCTTGTCATGGTGACGAATGCGCGCCAGTGCCTCGCAGTATTTCACTTCAAGGCCGGGCAGACTGTGGATGGGCTGGTAATGTATTTCGATCATGCCGGGCGTGGCCAGTGCCTGGAACACGGCACTGGTTTCGCGGCTGGCCACCAGGGTTTGCGCAGCGCGCTCGGGATCATCGCCAAATAGCGCAACCCGGTTGCGCCCCGGCTGTTTGGCGGTATACATGGCGATATCGGCCTGTTTGGGCAGTTCGTCGACCCGGTCAAGCTGGTCGGCCGCAAGAAAGGCAATGCCGATACTGATGCTGATGGGTTCGTTGATCCCCAGGTCGCTGAATTTCTTGGCGTCGAGCAGGCTCTGGCAGCGTTGCGCAATCTGCCTGGCCTGAGCCGGCGTGGTGCGTAACAGGATGGCGGCAAACTCATCGCCCCCCAGACGATACAAGCGGTCGTTGGCACGCAGCGCCATCACCAGCGCGTCGGCGATGAGGGTCAGCACACGGTCGCCTTTGGCGTGGCCGTAGGTGTCGTTGATGCTTTTGAAACGGTCGCAGTCAAACAGCAAATAGGCCACGCCTTGCGGCACGACTTTGATTTCCTCGCGAAAGCGTGTCCAGTCTTCTTCGTAAGCCCGCCGGTTGTAACAACCGGTGAGGACGTCCTGCCGCGCCTGCGAGCGGAACTCGCGATTCTGGTGTTCGAGTGAGCCATGCAGCTCGCGTAATTGCAGCTGATAATCGAACAGCGAACGGCGGATGTTTTCCAGTTCGCTGATGCGCAGCGGATTGACATACGCAGGTTGGATATTGAAGTGGCCCTGCTTCATGGCGTCGATGTCCCGCGACAGTTGTCGCAGCGGGCGAACCAGCAGCCGGTTGTGCGCCACAAAGCCCAGCAGCGCGGTGCTTGCCAGCACCGCAAACAGCGCAAGCAGCGCACGCGACAATATGCTCTGGAAGCGGAGCTGGCTGGGGTCGGGGCGGGCGCTAAAGCGAAGGCTTGAGAGGAGCGCCGATGCAGGCAGGGTTTTGCTGGGTTCAAGCGCCAGCCTGACGCTGCCGATGTCGGTGAACCAGAAGCTTTGCGGGTTCAGCAGTTCTGCCATGCAATCCAGACGGATCAAGCCGTGGCCGAGCAGCGCCAGCCGCCGCCCGTCGCTGTAAATCGGAAACGCGTAATACAGGACGATGATGCCCGCTTCGTTTGCGAGCCAGCTGGTGGGGAGATGGGGCAACACATTGGCAGGCAGTTTGGCGGGCAGGCTGCGCTTCGCCGTGTCGGGATTAAGCGCGCTGCCTGCTTGGTCGTAGAGTGCCACGCGAGCAAGACGGCTGCTGAGCGTGCCGCTTTCATACACGCGTTGATCCCGCCAATAACTGTAGTACTCGTGATCGACCAGCTGTTGCCGGGTTTCATCCCAGAGTGCCAGCGTGTCGGCCTGGTTTTTGACCTGGTTCGACAGCCGATCGACGGCTGCAGCGAGTTCAGCACGTGCCGCCGCCTGGCTGGATTGCGCCAGATCGAGCGAGACACGATGCGTCTCGTAGAGGGCAAACCCGCCAATCAGGCTCACCAGCAGCAGCACACCGCTGATTAAGCCCACGGCGGCCTGCTTGATCGGTATGGACGCAGTCCATTTCATTGTGACGGGGGACGCTTCTGCTGGAAGTTGAAGGTAAGTTCAAGCAGGTCGAACGCATGCTGAACTGCAGCCGGGATCAGCAATATCAGCAAACAGAACAGCTTGGAGATGCGCATGGCTGCGTGTACCTGAATAGGTGGACACAATGAATTTACGGCTGAAGTCTATGATAGCTGAAGGGAATGCCAAGCCTTCTGTGCGGCTTTGGGCCGGGTGTTACACTCGAGCCCGAAATTTGGCTTGAACATGTCTGATCTGAACCGCATCTTTTCCCCTGATGGCGCGTGCGCCACTGTCCTGCCCGGCTGGCGCTCGCGTCCGCAACAGCTGGCCATGGCCGTGGCGGTTGAACAGGCGATTGCCGATCATGGCGTATTGCTCGCCGAAGCCGGCACCGGCACCGGCAAGACCCTGGCCTACCTCATTCCCGCTTTGCTGTCGGGCGGCAAGGTGGTGATCTCCACCGGCACCAAGGCACTGCAGGACCAGCTGTTTCATCGCGATTTGCCGGCTGCCCGGCGTGCGCTGAAGTCGCCGGTCAAGGTCGCGTTGCTCAAAGGTCGCGCCAACTACGTTTGCCACCATCACCTGCAGCGTAACTTGAGCGACGGCCGCTTTGCCAATCGCGACGATGCGGCGTGGCTGCAAAAAATCGCCCGCTTTGCCGAAACCAGCAGCAGCGGCGACCGCGCCGAAGCCGAAGGCATCCCGGAAGACGCCACCGCATGGTTCTACGCCATCTCCAGTCGTGACACCTGCCTCGGCAGCGAGTGCGATCATTACAAGGATTGCTTCGTGATGGCCGCGCGCAAGGCCGCGATGGAAGCCGAGGTGGTGGTGGTCAACCACCACCTGTTCTTCGCCGATCTGTGGCTGAAGGATGAGGGCGTCGCCGAACTCTTGCCCGCCTGCAACACCGTGATCCTCGACGAAGCGCATCAGCTGGCCGAAACGGCCGCGCAGTTTTTTGGCGAAACCCTGTCGGTGGCGCAACTGCTCGATCTGGCCGGCGACACCAAGCGCCTCGCAGCGGTGAAGGCGGGTGATTTCCCGGCGCTGCGCCGCGCCGCCGAAGACCTGGGCAAGACGGCGCGCGACCTGCGTCTGGCGTTCCCGCAAAACCCGATCAAAGCCACGGTGGCGGAACTGACGCGCTACGACAAATGGCCGGATGCGTTGAAAGTGCTGACGGCCTCCCTGGATGAAATGACCAAGCTGCTGGAAACCCAGGCCGAGCGCGACGCCGACCTGAAAAACTGCTTCGAGCGCGCGCAGGGCGTGCAGGCCACCCTGGCCAGCTGGCAGCGCGCCGACGACCCCGACAATCCGCGCGTGCGCTGGCTTGAAACCACCTTGAGTTCGCTGCTGCTGCATGCCACTCCCTTGTCGGTCGGTGCGATGTTCGGCGCCAAGCTCACCGAGCGCGCGCAGGCGTGGATTCTCACCTCGGCCACGCTCGCAGTCGGCGGCGACTTCACCCATCTCAAAACCCGTCTCGGCATCGAGCAGGCCGAAACCCTGTGCGTCGACAGCCCCTTTGACTACCCGCGCCAGGGCGTGCTGTACGTGCCGCAAGGTCTGCCCGCGCCCAACACCCCCGAATTCACCGATGCCGTCGTTGCGGCCGCCTTGCCGGTTCTGGACATCAGCAAGGGGCGCGCCTTCATCCTGTTTACCAGCCTGCGTGCGTTGGAAAAAGCGCGTGGCCTGCTAACCGAAGCCTTCAAGCAGCGTGGCTGGGACTATCCACTGTTGGTCCAGGGCGACGCGCCGAAGAACGAACTCCTCGCGCGGTTTCAGAAGGCAGGCAACGCAGTGTTGCTGGGTAGCCAAAGCTTCTGGGAAGGCGTCGACATGCCGGGCGAGGTGTTGTCCGTCGTCATCATCGACAAACTTCCGTTTCAGCCACCCGACGACCCGGTTGTCGCCGCACGCATCGCCCAGGCTGAAAAAAACGGCGGCAAGCCCTTCATGGATTACCAGTTGCCGCATGCCGCGATCAGCCTCAAGCAGGGCGCCGGACGTCTGATCCGCACCGAAACCGATCGCGGCGTGCTGATGATCTGCGATACCCGGCTGGCGGATAAGCCCTACGGCAAGCTGTTGCTCAACGCGCTGCCGGCGATGACGCGGACGCGCAAGCTGGAGGTGGTGGCGCGGTTTTTTGCGGCCATGCCAGAGGTACGCGCGGCCGCCCCGGCGGTTGTTGAGTAGGAAGCCTAGCAAAGCGTAATCGCGAGTAGCTATGCCCACCACTTCCGAACTCTCCAAACAATTGTCGACACACGGATTCGCTGTTCTTCGCCGATTTGAGCCTACGTTGTCCTCTAGTGAGGCTTTCGCTTGTCTTGGTGTGGTCGATAAAGTCGAAGGACTGAATCCTGTGCAGTCGCTTCGACCATGTCGCGTCGACGAAGCACCGCCAAACACATACAGCGGCAATTTCGGAACTGCTGACTTTCCGCTTCATACTGATCTGGCGCACTGGGCAATGCCGCCGCGCTACTTCGCTTTGCGATGTGTAAGAGGTGCAAGTGATGTGGCTACACGCATCCTTGATGCTAATGCTCTGATCACCAAAATTGGTGTCGATGTTATGCGCAGAATACTTGTCCAACCACGTCGTCCGATGTGTAACGGGAAACAGCTTCTCCACTTACTAGAACGCACGGCCGATTCGGGCGAGTTTATGCTCAGGTGGGACAGCGTCTACTTACGCGCAGCAACTAACTCAAGCAAGCGGATCTTGGCTGACGTACTTGATGTCTTATCGTCGATCAGTACGACCAACGTCATACTGATCGACACTGGGGACACGCTGATAATTGATAACTGGCACATTCTGCATGGCCGCACCCCAACACCTGAACATGCGTGGATGCGTCATATAGATCGCTCTTATTTCAAGGAAATTTGGTGAGCATAAATAGTACCTCTGCGGCAAAGATCACTCATCCATGGTCAAAGGACGCGCTGCTAGCAAAAGCCCAGCGATACGCCGAAGACATGCTGACATACCCACGTGATGACTGGCACTTTGGCCTTCTATCGACATTCGTCCTAGAGTTTCTTGGACGTGCCACTCTTGCCAGGGTTAATCCAGCGCTGCTAGCCGATCTCAAAGACTGGAATAATCTCTACTTCTCCCTTGGTTTCACACCTACGGCCACTAAATTCATTCCGCGATCTATAGACGTTTCGACTGTCTTCGCAAGACTTCGAGCAACCCTCCCAGTATTTACACCTGAACTTGAGGGTTTCTCAGCCCAACACATCAATCGTCGCAATGAAGAACTTCACACAGGCGGAACACCGTTTGATGGTTTAAGCACGACTTGGCTTGCCACCTACTACCAGACATGCAGTGTGTTGTTGGTATCAATGGATGAGTCTCTTCAGTTGCTGTTCGGCTCCGACGAGGCCATGGTAGCTGAAACACTAATAGAAGCCTCTCAGGATGAATCAGCAAGAGTGGTAATGCAGTCGATTGCCGCCCACAAAATAGTATGGGAGTCAAAGGACTCCCAAGACCGCATCAAGCTTAAGAATCAGGCATCAACCTGGGCTACCCGCCATGCTGGGCACCGCGTTGTATGCCCAGCATGTAGCAACGATGCCTTAGTAACAGGGGCACCAATCTCCGCGCCATTGCGTAGGCTAGAAAACGATCTGATCGTTGAGACCCAAGAGTACTTACCTGCCAAGTTCGAGTGTGTGGCCTGTCAACTCAAAATATCAGGCCTTTCTCAGCTTAATGCCTGTGGCCTTGGTGGCACGTTTAAGGCCACGTTCAGATTTGATGCAGCAGACTATTACGCTCCAGAGGATGAGCATGCTGGATATGAAGACGACAATAACGAATACTAAATCGCAGCACAAAATTCCTGCTTAACTCGGCTAATTACTCCGCCCGTAGCGCATCCACCGGATTCAACCGCGCCGCGCGCATCGCCGGCACCACCCCGGCAGCCAACCCGATCAGTACCGACACCACTAGCGCACCGAGGGCGTAATCCCACGGCGTATTGACTGGCAGGCCCCTCACGGTGGTCTTCAATAGCCAGGCGACGCCTACGCCGACAGCGAGCCCACCGAGTCCGCCCAGGGTGGACAGCACGGTCGACTCCATCAGGAACAGAGTGCGGATTTGCGCGCGCGTGGTTCCCAGCGCGGTGAGCAGGCCGATCTCGGCGACGCGCTCAGCGACGGCGATGTGCATCAGCGTGACCATGCCGACCGCACCGACCAGTAGCGAAATGCCGCCGAGCGCGGCGACGGCGAAGGTCAGCACGTCCAGCACGGTACCCAGCGTGTCGAGCATCTGCTGCTGTGGTGTCACGGTGAAGTCCTCGCGGCCGTGGCGCGCGATCAGGATGCGCTTGATGTCCTTGACCACGGCTTCAAGCGGCGCGCCGGGCCGGTACGCGACGTGAACTTCCATTACGCCCTCGCGGTTGAACACTTCGAGTGCACGCGCGGTGGGGATGTAAACGGTGTCGTCGAGGTCGAAACCCAGCACCTGGCCCTTGGGCGCCATGACGCCGATCACCCGAAAACGCGACGCCCCGACCTGCAGGGTGGCGCCGAGCGGATTGGTGCTGCCAAATAATTCGGTGCGCACTTTCGCGCCCAGCACCGCGTAGGCGCGCGGATTGCGCGGGTCGTCGGCGGGCAGGTACTGGCCGACCGCGACGTGCATGTTGAACGCGCGCGAAAAATCCGGCCCTTCGCCATACACCGTTACTCGCCGGCTGCGGCCGTGGGCGCGGATTTCCGCGTTGCCCATCACCCCGGCATTGGTGTACTGCGCGTAGCGCGAGGTCTTCAGCGCCAGCGCGTCTTCGATCGTCAGCAGCCGCGAACTGCCGATGGCGCCGACCGAGGCGCCGTGGGTGGTGATTTTCCCGGGACTGATGTTGATGATATTGGTGCCGAACTGGGTGAACTCGGCCAGCACGAATTGATGGATGCCGTCGCCGATCGAGGTGAGCAGGATCACTGCGGCGATACCGACAGCGATGCCTGAGGCCGACAGGAAGGTGCGCAGCCGGTGTGCGGTCAGCGCATGCAGGGCGAAGCGCAGGGTGTCGGCGAGGCTCATTTCCCGCTTAACGCCAATACCGGATCGAGCCTTGCCGCGCGCGCAGCGGGCAGCAGGCTGGCGAGGATGCCGGTGATGAGCGCGGTGGCGACGCCCGCCACGCTGGCCCAGTTGGGCGGCCAGGCGGGGAGCACCGGATAGGCGAGGCGAATCATCCAGGCGCCGAATTGTCCCAGCGCGTAACCGACCGCAGCGCCCGCCAGCGACAGCCACAGCGCCTCGGCGAAGAACAGCCGACGGATGTCGGCGGACGGCGCGCCGATGGCTTTCAGCAGGCCGATTTCCGAGGTGCGTTGCGCCACCGCCACCAGCATCACGTTCATCACCAGAATGCCGGCCACCGCCAGGCTGATCGCGGCGATGCCTGACACCCCCAGCGTCAGCGCGCGCAGGATGCGGTCGAAAGTGGCGAGCACCGCGTCCTGGGTGATGACGGTGACGTCGTCCTCGCCGTCGTGGCGCAGCTTGAGGGTGTGGCGGATGGCGTCCTTGGCGGGCTCGATGGCGTTGCGATTGCGCGCTTCGATCAGGATGCGGAACAGCGATTCGGTGTTGAACAACTCCTGCGCATACTCGATCGGGATGATGGTGATTTCATCGGTATTGAAGCCCATCGACTCGCCCTGCGTGGCCAGCACGCCCGACACCAGAAAACGGCTGTCGCCCAGCCGCACGCGCTGGCCAACGGCCTTGCCGTCGGGAAAAAATTCACGCGCCAGCTGCTCGCCCAGCACGATCTGCCCACTGCGTTCCGAGCCGTGGGCGAGAAAGCTGCCCTGCGACAAGTCCATGTGGCGGATCGGCAGCAGCTCGGCCGTGCTGCCGAGCACCGTCACCTCGCGCAACCGTCCGCCGGCCGTGAGTTCGGCCACCCCGACAT
>JAAPAA010000248.1 GCA_012274165.1 Thiobacillaceae bacterium | reverse complement strand
GGTCCCTCGCCAGTACCCCGATGTTCGCAAGGCACAGCACTTCATTCGATCACCTCGTCGGCGCGCAGCAGCACGCTTTGCGGGATCGTGAGTCCGAGCGCCTTCGCCGTCTTCTGGTTGATCGTCAGGTAGAACCTGCTCGGCTGCTCGACCGGCAGCTCCGCGGTCTTGGCGCCTTTGAGGACGCGATCGGCGAAGTACGGCAGCCGGCGCACGTCGTCGATGATGTTCGAACCGTAGGACATCAGAAGCCCGTAGCGCGCGACTTCCTGAAACGAAATGATCGCCGGCAGCCGCTGCTCGATCGCCAGCTTCGCGACCCGCGCGCCATGCTCGAACAAGAATCCCTGACCGAAGATCAGCAACGCATCGACCGGCTCACGTGCGAGCGTCGCGAATGCGGCGTCGATATCGTCGGGCGAACGCAGCTCGATCGGTCGCAGCGTGACGCCGAGACTGCGCGCCGCCGGCTCGACTTCGGCAGCGATTGCTGCATGGAGCGAGACCGCTGGATTGAACAGGGTCGCGATGCGCGACGCTTTCGGGACTACTTCCCTGAGCAGCTCCAGTTGCTTCGCGGCGAACCCGGGGCCTATTCCGCCCAGGCCAGTGACGTTTCCGCCGGGCCGGGCCAAGCTCGCGACGAGCCCCGACCCGACCGGGTCGCCGACATAGTAGAAGATGATGGGGATCGTCGCCGTCGCGTTCTTCAGCGCCTCCGTATGCGGCGTTCCTGAACAGACGAGCAGATCGACCTTGCGCTGTACCAAATCGGCGGCATGCGCGGCTATCCGCTCGCTGCGGCCCTCGGTATAGCGGTTGTCGATCATGTAGTGCCGGCCTTCGACCCAGCCCAGCTCGCGCATGCCCGGGTTGAACACTTCCAACGGCTGAGTGCCGGCCCACGGACCGCTGCTGAGCCAGCCGATGCGATAGACCTTGCCGGGCGTCTGGGCGCGGCCGGCGCGCGCTGCGGCGAGCAGCGCGCCTGCCATTGTGCAGATCAGCGCTCGGCGTGTGCTCATTCGATCACCTCATCGGCGCGCAGCAGCAGCGATTGCGGAATCCTGATGCAGAGGGCCCCTGGGGGCAATGAAGGGAACTGTGTGCGTCCGACCTGGCTCATTTCCACTGCTGCACGAGTTGCAGGGAACTCTACGCCTTAAACGACTGCTTCGGCCGAACTGAGACGTTCCGGTCTGCTTCGGCTTTGGGTCGACTTGATCTTGCCCACGAACGGCGGACACATGCCGATTAGGCGGTTGTTGATGCTTCGAAGACCAGCGGAGCCTCGTACTTGATGGTTGAGTGGCGCCGCTGACGGTTGTAGAACACTTCCAGATAGTCGAACAGACTGGCCCGAGCCTCCTCTCGGGTCTTGTAGTCGCAGTGCATGACGAGCTCGGTCTTAAGCGAATGGAAGAAGCTTTCCATGGGAGCGTTGTCCCAGCAGTCTCCCTTGCGACTCATGCTTTGGCGAATCGCGTGCTTGGCAAGCATCTCCCGATACTGCGCCGTCGAGTAGGTCGATCCCTGATCCGAGTGCAGGATCTGCGGCCCCGTTCCGCGTCTTCGGATAGCCATCTCAAGCGCGTTCATGGCCAGCTGGCTGTCGAGCGTCTTGTTCATTGACCAACCGACGATTGCACGCGAATACAACTCCAGGATGGCGGCTAGATACAACCAACCCTCACGAGTGCGGATGTAGGTTATGTCGCTGAGCCAGCAAGCGTTGGGTCGCTGCGTCTCGAACTTGCGGCCCACGAGGTTGGGTGAGGCCTTGGTCATCCTCGAGTCCGTGGTCACCCGGAATCGGCGAATCGCCTTGGGCATGATTTGCGCCTGATGCATGAGCTTGGCAACGGTGTTTCGACAACAGGCAACACCTTGAGCTAACAGCTCCGCATGAACGCGCGGCGCGCCATACGTCTGGCGGCTTGCTACGTGAACCTCCCGGATCTTGGAGGTCAACATGACCCGGCGCTGGCTGCAGGCGCTGGCTGGACGGCCGCGCGCGGCGTAGTACCCGCTTGGCGAGACCTGAAGCATTCGGCACATCGTGCGCACGCCGTAGCTGCGCTGGTTGGCTTGGATGAACGCGTACTTCACGTCAATTCCCGCGCGAAGTAGATGGCCGCTTTTTTTAGGATCTCGTTCTCCTCCTTGAGCTTGGCGTTCTCTCGCCGAAGCCGTCCGAGGTCGTCTTCCGAGGTCGGGACTCGCTTGGGCGCGCCTGTTCGCTCCTCCTCTTCGAAGTCCAGCCGCCATTTGCGTAGCTGGTTCACTCGAATGCCAAGCTCACGTGCGATCTGCGCCTTGGGCCTGTCCCCTACAGCTGCCAGGCGAACTGCCTCGAGCTTGAACTCCCGGCTGTACCTCTTGTAATCCTTGCGTTCCATGACACAGCCCTCCTTGGGCCAGTATGGCCTTCCGGATGTGTCCGCTAAACGTGGGCAGGATCACTCCGACCCCTTCCCGACTCCGATGATGTGTCGGGAGGACGGTGAAGCAGTGCTCATGGCCGCCTGCGCCGAGTGCACTTGGCGTCATCGTCAGGCGTCGGCACCTCCGAAGCATGCCCCGCATCCAGATCGGCATCGACGTCGTTGCCGGCTGTGCTCGGCGCCGGGCAAGGTGGCCGAGCCGATTCGCCTTTCGTGCGGGCTAGGCAGCTCCCATCGCAGAAGCTTTGTCAGAAGGCGCCGCCCCCTCCTGTCCGATGGAGCCGCGAGCGCGCAGGAAGATTGAACCGAGCACGTACGTTGCCACGACATCGCCAAGGAG
>JAAPAA010000247.1 GCA_012274165.1 Thiobacillaceae bacterium | reverse complement strand
TTACCGTGGAAGGTGATTCTCGCTGGCGCCAGCCTGGGCGCCGCCAGCCTGCCGGTGGTGTGGAACCTGATGCATGACTATCAGCAGCAGCGTGTCCTGACCCTGCTCGATCCCTCGTCCGACCCCCTGGGAGCGGGCTACCACATCATCCAGTCCACCATCGCCATCGGCTCGGGCGGCCTGTTTGGCAAGGGCTGGATGCACGGCACCCAGAACCAGCTCGACTTCATTCCCGAGCGCACCACCGATTTTGTCTTCGCGGTGTTCGGCGAAGAGTTCGGCTACGTCGGCGAGCTCCTGCTGGTCGGCCTGTATCTGGCCATCGTGGCGCGCGGGCTGGTGCTCGCGGCGCGCGCGCCGACGCTGTTCGGCCGCCTGATGGCGGCCACGCTTAGCCTGAATCTGTTCACCTATGCCTTCGTCAACATGGGCATGGTGTCGGGCATTTTGCCGGTGGTGGGGGTGCCGCTGCCGCTGATGAGTTATGGCGGTACCGCGCTCATCACCCTGCTATTGGGCACGGGTATCGTGATGAGCGTGGCGACGCATCGCCAGCTCAATAAAACCTGACGCGTTAAAATATCCCCATGAAAACGATCCTGATTCTGAGTGTAGCTGCAATCACCCTGGCGCTGGCCGGGTGCAGCAGCACGCCGACCGCCCCCGAAAAATCACCCGCGCCCGCCAAGTCAGCAAAAAACGGCGGCTACTACCTCGACGACGGCCCCGAAGCCACGCCGCCTGGGAATCTGGATGCCATCCCCGACGCCGTGCCGCGCGATGAACCGCTGAACCGCTTCGCCAACCGCAGCTATAGCGCCCTAGGCAGCACCTATACCCCGCAGACCGAGCGCCGCCCCTACAGTGAGGAAGGTCTGGCGTCGTGGTATGGCCGCCGTTTCAACGGTAAAAAAACTGCATCGGGCGAGCGGTACGACATGTATGCCATGACCGCCGCGCACCCCACCCTGCCGATCCCCAGCTATGCGCGGGTGACGTCGCTGGCCAACGGCAAGTCCGTGGTGGTGCGGATCAATGATCGCGGGCCGTTTCACAGCAAGCGCATCATCGACCTGTCGTATACCGCTGCGTACAAGCTGGGTTACCTGAGCAACGGCAGCGGCCGGGTGCGGGTGGAAAGCCTGGATCCCGCGGGCTACAGCATCCAGGGCGAAGCGATCAGGCAAGGCGCCTATCTGCAGGTGGGGGCGTTCTCGCGCAAGGAAAACGCCCAGCAGTTGCTGCAACGCCTGACGCGCGAACTCGCACTCGATGCCAGCCAGACCCGCGTGGTGCTCAATGGCGCGTTGTATTGTGTGCAGCTCGGGCCGTATGCGAACGACGATGCGGTGAGTTCAGAACGCGTCCGCGTGCGGGAACGTCTCGACCTGAATGCGGTCTTGGTGAGGCGCGATTGAATACGAGGCTGCTATGAAATTATTCTTCCTGGGACTGGCGTGGCTGTTCACTGCAGTGGCGTGGGCCGCGCCCACAGGCATGACCGCGCGCGCCTGGGTGGTGATCGATCAGGCCAGCGGACGCGAGCTGGCGGCGTATCAGGCTGACCTGCCGCTGGCGCCCGCTTCGCTGACCCACCTGATGACGGCCTACGTGCTGCTGGGCGACATCCGCAAACACAAGTTGAGCCTGGGCGAAATGGTCAGTGTGCCGCAAGCCGCCGAGCAGGCCGATGGTGCGCGGGTGTTTCTCAAAGCGGGCGAGCGAATCAGTGTCGATACCCTGCTGCAGGCGATGCTGGTGCAGTCGGCCAGTGACGCCACGCTTACCCTGGTGACGGCGGCTGACGGCAGCGAAGCGACGTTCGTCAAACGCATGAATCATGAAGCCCAACGCCTGGGCATGACTAAAACCCGGTTTGTGAACGCCAGTGGCCTGACCGAGCCCGGGCACGCGTCGAGCGCGCGTGATCTGGCCATACTTGGGCGGGCGCTGCTGCGTGATTTTCCCGATCGCCGGGCTTTTTTCACGCAGCAGGAATTCGTCTTCAAAGGCATCACGTATTACAACGCCAATCGCCTGCTCTGGCGCGACAGCACGGTGAACGGGCTGAAGGTCGGCCACACCACTGAGGCTGGATTTTGTGCCACCGTTTCGGCGCAGCGTGGCGATCAGCAACGCGTTGCGGTGGTGCTGGGCGCGCGAAGCGACGCGCTGCGCACCCAGGACGCGTTGAAACTGCTGAACTACGGGTTTGAAAATTTCGATAGCGTGCTGCTTTATCGTGCCCGGCAGCCGGTCAAGGTGGCCGAGCTTTACCGTGGCGTGCGCCCTTCGCTGGAACTGGGGTTTGAGCAGGACTTTCACCTGCTGGTGCCACACGGCAGCGCCGGGCGTGTCAAGGCGCAGGTCATTACCCAGCAGCCGATGTTGGCACCGGTGCACAAGGGTCAGCGCATGGGAACCTTGCGTTTGACGCTCGACGGCCAGCCACTGGGCGATTTCGCGCTGCTCGCGCTGCAGGATGTGAGCGTGTCGGGCATTTGGCGGCGCGGCTGGGATTCATTGCGGCTGATGTTTAAATGACCAGCGTGTACTTGAACGACCGCTTCATGCCGCTGGCCGACGCGAAGGTGTCGGTGCTGGATCGCGGCTTTGTTTTCGGCGATGGCGTCTACGAAATGATTCCGGTGTATTCCCGCAAACCATTTCGGCTGGAGGAACACCTGCGCCGCTTGCAGGGCAGCCTCGACGGCATCCGCCTGGCCAACCCGCATGGCGTTGCACAGTGGCGCGACTTGATCGGGCAACTGATCGCGTTGCAGGCATTCGACGACCAGTCGATTTATCTGCAGATCACGCGCGGCACGCCGGAATCGGGGCAGACACCGCGCGACCACGCCTTCCCCCAAGGCGTGGCGCCGACCGTGTTCATGTTTGCACAGCCGCTGGTGAGCGCCACGGACGCGCAGAAAGCGGCGGGCGTGTGTGCCATTACTGCGCCGGACATCCGCTGGGGGCGTTGCGATATCAAGTCGATTTCGCTGCTCGCCAATGTGCTGGCGCGGCAGCAGGCGGTCGATGCGGCGTGTGCCGAGACCGTGATGCTGCGCGACGGTTTTTTGAGCGAAGGCGCGGCGAGCAATATTTTTGTGGTGAAAAACGGCGTGTTGCTGGCACCGCCATCCTCGAATCTGATCCTTACCGGCATCACCTACGATGTGGTGCTGGAACTGGCCGCAGCGCATGGCATCCTCCATGAGCTGCGTGCCATCAGTGAAGCCGAGGTGCGCCGCGCGGACGAGCTGTGGATGACCTCATCCACCAAGGAAATCATGCCGATCGTGAAGCTGGATGGCGCACCCGTGGGCACGGGCGCGCCGGGCCCGCTGGCGCGGCAGATGGATGCGCTGTATCAGGACTTCAAACGACAGGTCATGCGCGCATGAGTGACGAAACCACCCTGCTGGAATTTCCGACCGACTTTCCGGTCAAGATCATGGGCGAGCGTCGTGACGATTTTGCGCAAGCCATGGTTGAGCTGGTGCAGCGCCACGCGCCCGATTTCAGGCCCGAAACGGTCGAGATGCGGGTGTCGGGCAAGGGCAATTATCTAAGCGTGACCTGCACCGTGCGCGCCACCTCCAAGGCGCAGCTGGATGCGCTGTACCGTGAGATCACCGCGCACCCGTGGGTGAAAATGGCGTTGTGATTGCCAGGGATCAGGATTCAGGATTCAGGGGTCAGGGAGCGATCGTCGTGCGACATCTGGGGCGGGTCGAATACGAACCGACCTGGCGCGCGATGCAGGCGTTCACTGCGGCGCGTCAGGCCGATACGCCGGATGAAATCTGGCTGCTGGAGCATCCGCCGGTGTACACCCAGGGGCAGGCGGGCAAACCCGAGCATCTGATCGCCTCGACTCCTATCCCAGTGGTTCCCATCGACCGTGGCGGGCAGATCACCTACCACGGGCCGGGGCAGGTGGTGGCCTATGTGCTGGTCGATTTGCGGCGGCGCGGCTACGGCATTCGTGAACTGGTCAGCCGCATGGAGCAGGCAGCGATCGATCTGCTGGCGGCGCAGGGCGTGACGGCCGAACGGCGCAGCGGTGCACCCGGTGTGTATGTGAACGGCGCGAAAATCGCCGCGCTCGGCCTGCGGGTCAAGCACGGCTGCACCTATCACGGTCTGGCGTTGAATGTGGACATGGATTTAACTCCGTTCGCCGCGATTAACCCGTGTGGTTATCCTGGCCTGGCGGTCACCGATTGCGGCAGGCTGGGCGCAGCCCTGACGCTCGCTGAGGCGGGGCAGGCGCTGGTCGAGGCATTGCGGTACAGAGTTGGCCAGCCTGGGGCGGACGTATCCGCCGTCTAATCCGGCTCCCGCACGGCGGGTATCCCCGCAATCAGCCGCACCAGCGCCGCCTGCCGGTCGGTGCCGGTTTTCTCGAACACCGCACGCAGCTGGCTTTTTACTGTGGGCAGTTTGAGATCGCTTTCCGACGCGTAGGACTCCAGCGTTTCACCTGCGGCCAGCGCCCGCGCCAGTCGTGCTTCTGCTGCTGACAACCCAAACAATTGCATCAGCTGACCTGCAGTCGCCATCCGTCGATGGTCGAGCGGGACGACCAGACACAGCACGCCATCCGGTTCGCCGGTCAGGGCGAACTCGCCGCGTTTGGGCAATGGGATCAGCGTGACGCTGTAGCGCTCGTCTGAACGGGCATGATTCAACAACAGCAGATTGGCCGGGTGGCCCGTCCTGGCCGTGATGTCGAGCGCTTCCGCAAATATTTTTTCCTGCGCATCGCTGGCGCAGATTACCGCGCCGTTTTGCAGCCGCAGCATCTCCGCCGCTTTCAGCAGCGCCTCGCCATTGCGGTTGCAATACAGCAACTGGCTGGCCTTGTTGACGGCGATCACGCCGAACGAGGCGGCATCCTGCCCGACAGTGGCCCATTCGCCTGAGTGAGTCGCTGCCTGGGTCTGCTCCATCAGGCGCAGGGATCGGTTGAAGTGGGGTATCAGGCGTTCCAGATAGGTTTCCTGCTGCGGGCTAAAGTGTCCACGTTCCGGACGTCGCATTAACCCAAGCACGATATCAGTGGTGTCGGTTCGAAGCAGGCAGGCGCTCAACACATACCGCATTCCGTGGGGCAGCCTGACGTCCTGATCAAACTCACTTTTTGAAATGGCCGTGCCGTCGAAATAGGGTCGACGGGCGATCATCCTGTCTTGCCCAGACTGCGAAACCCGCTCGCGCTGCGGATTGATCGCGCCGTAATAATGGCTGTGCTGCACCCGCGCATCATCCATCCACGGGGCTGAAACCACCCCCAGGGTGACTTCCTGTTCCTTGTTGTTCCAGCCGAGCAGATGAAACAGGTCGGCGTCCATCTGCCGGGCCAGTTCGCACATCGTCTTGTGCCACGACCCTGGATCGAGCGCCGACTCGTAAATCAGCCCCACCAGATGATCGAAGTCTACTTCTTTCATCACGGCTCCCTGTTGCCTGAGTGGATGAACTGCATTTTGGACCGGGCTTAAAGACAATCTGGCCTGTATCAGGGGAATAGTTAGTTACCTTGCGCGCCGATTGCATCCGGTCAACCTGACGGTAATATAGTTTGTTTATGTCATCCAAATGGACGATGCGCCCCGGTCTGGCATTGCCTAATATCGAGTCACCATTCTGCGTGTGCTTGATAGGCTGATCGGATGCGCAGGTGTTTAACCTTGTTACAAGGAGCGCATCATGCAAACCACTGACTTCCTCGTCCATATCAACGAAACGCTTAATACGCCTACGCTCGAATCGATCGAAAACGATATCCGGCAAAGTAAAGGCGTGGTCTCCGCAGGTCATCGTTCCGACAAACCGCATTTAGTCCAGGTCGTGTACGACTCGGACACCACTCGCATGTTCGAGATCGTGGAGGAGGTGCGGCATCACGGCTTGCATGCGCAGGCTGTGGGTTTGTAAACCTGGCGCTGTGTTCGCCCCCATCTCTCGTTCTGTTTTGTGAGGCCGTCTAGGCTTTGCCGGGCGGTTTTATTGAGGAGCCCAGCCATGTCTTCTGTACTCGCCTCGATCACCCCCAATGTTCATGCTTTAGCCCCCGCCGCACAGGACGAATGGTTCGAGCGAAAATTCGCTGAAAGCCTGGAGCGGGTGCAAGCCGAAAAGACGCCCACGCTGTCCATCATGGTCACCAAGGGCACGCTCGACTGGGCCTACCCGCCATTCATCATTGGTTCAAGCGCCGCTGCGATGGGTTGGGACGTGACAATGTACTTCACCTTTTATGGGCTGGTGCTGCTGAAAAAAGACCTCAATCTGCACATCAGTCCGCTCGGTAACCCGGCGATGCCGATGAAAATGCCGTTTGGCCCGCAGTGGTTCCAGCACATTGAATGGAATATGCCCAACCTGCTGATGGCCGGCATTCCCGGCTTTGAATCCGCCGCCACTGGGCTGATGCAGCAGACCCTCAAAAATCATGGTGTTGCCCCCATCGCTGAGTTGCGTGATGCCTGCGTTGAGGAGGGCGTCAAGTTGATCGCCTGTCAGATGACCGTTGACCTGTTCGGCTGGAATAAGGACGAGTTCATCCCCGGCGTAAGCGAATGGGCGGGCGCAGCGACCTATCTGGCGTCGGCCAAGGGGGCGGATGTCACCTTGTTTGTTTGATGGAACGGCAGCCAGCCAGTCAATTTGTGTGCTTATCCATCATCCGTTTTGATAATGCGCAAACGCTGGATCGTGTGTACATCGAGCTCGGGCAGGTTGTCATGACGTTTCCGGATGGCCTGTCTGGACTATCTTCTCGTGCAGCATCTATCGGAGCTTCGGCTCCGTTTTTCTATGAAGTTGATTTGCGGCGCAGGCATGCCGGCGCGCGATTTATAGTTGACTGATTTACTCGGACATAAGTATCCTTGTGGCTTCCATTGGAGTTACTTATGAGCATCGACACCCTACCGTCCGACCCCAAGCTTTTAATGCGCTCGATCATTCAGCGCATCGCCACCGGCCCTGATCTGTCCAAGGACATCAGCCGCACCGAGGCGCATCTAGGCACCAAGGCCATCATCGACAACATGATCGACCCGGTGCAGGTCGGTATCTATTTCATCGCCTTGCGCATGAAGCGCGAGACGATGGACGAGAACCGCGGCGTGCTCGATGCCGTGCTGGAAACCACGCAGCGCGTGACGGCAGACGTGGACGAAGTGATCGATATTGGCGATCCTTACGACGGCTACACCCGCTGCCTGCCTGCGGCGCCTTTTCTCGGCCCGCTGCTGGCTGAGCTTGGCGTGCACGTGGTATCGCACGGTCTCGACAAGGTCGGCCCCAAATACGGCGTGACCGCACGCCACGTGCTGGAAGCCGCCGGAGTGCCGGTGAACCTGTCGCCGGTTGACGCGGCTGCGCGTTTGAGCGACCCGGCGCTGGGCTGGACCTATGTCGATCAGGCGCAATCCAATCCCGGCATGCACAATCTCACCCCGCTGCGTGCGCAGATGATCAAGCGCCAGGTGCTCACCACGGTGGAAGTGCTGTCGAAACCGATCGCCGGCAAAAAACTGACCCACTTCGTGACAGGCTACGTGCACAAGCCCTATCCGCCGGTGTACGCAGATCTCGCGCGCGAAGCCGGATTTGACTCCGCCTGCATCGTGCGCGGCGTTGAGGGCGGCGTCATCCCGTCGTTGCGTCAGACCGGCAAGTATTTCCACTATCACGACAAGGCCGATGAAATCGAAGCCAGCATCGATCCGGTCGCGCTGGGAATCGACCAGCCCGTGCGCGCGGTGCCGCTGCCGGGTTCGGTTGCGGCGGAAGAAGGCGCGGACGAAATCGTCGCCGCCATCGACATCAAGGCCACCGCGCACGCCGCCGCCGAAGCCGGCATTCTGGCGCTGAAAGGCGACAAGGGCGCGACGTACGACTCACTGGTGCTGGCAGGCTCAATCATCCTGCATCACGTCGGCAAGGCCGCGAGCGTGGCCGATGCGGCGGCGCAGATCCGCGCGGTGCTGGACTCCGGTCGTGCTGTGGCGCGGGTGCAGTGATGGCTGAATTTGTCGCCATTGCCGCTGCCGACGAACTCAAACCGGCGCAAATGAAGCGCGTCGTCGTCGATGGCAAACGCCTGCTGCTGTGCAATGCCAGCGGCACCCATTACGTCGTCGATGAAATGTGTAGCCACGAGGATTACTCGCTGTATCTGGGCTGCATCAAGGACGGCAAGATCAAGTGTTCGCTGCATGGCAGCTATTTTGATCTGACCACCGGCCAGCCCACTTGTGACCCGGCTGACGAACCGATCAAGACCTATGAAGTGAAGGTCGCGGACGGCCAGGTGTGGGTGAGGGTCTAGGATTCAGGGCTCAGGATTCAGGGAAAGCGCAGCTGGCTGCGCCTCCTGTAATTCCCTGACCCCTACTTCACGATCAATCCGCGTATCGTCTGCTCGATTTCCCGGTGGTCGAAATCGCGTCCCCCCATCGCCCGGTAAACCACGCGTCCCTGTTTGTCCAAGATGAAGCTGGAAGGCAGGCCCAGCACGCCCCAGGCGTGGGCGACCTTGCTGTCATGGTCGAACAGGATGGGGAAGCTGGGCGCCGGATCCAGTTGAGCGGTGAAAATGAACACCTGATCCGCGTCCTCTTCCTGGTTGACTGCCAGAATGACAAAGGGCTGGCCATGTAGCCGTTGCGACAGCCGTTCCATGGACGGCATCTCGCGGCGGCAGGGCAGGCACCAGGTTGCCCATAAATTGACCAGCACGACTTTGCCGCGATAGTCCGACACTTGACCGGTTTGCCGTCCAGATCGGGCAGGGCGAATTCCAGCCCAGCAGCCCGTTGTCGGGGTTGCGGCTCTGCGTTTGTTCCGCCGCGAGGGATAGCGCGGGGGCAAGCAGGCAGGCGCATAGACACAGGGGGCGGGCGGCTTTCATGCGCTGGATTCCATAGCGCTTGCAGGCCCATTTCCATGTTTGGCAAGGGGTGGGATACCCGGTTAAACGGTTAAAATTGCGTCTTTAGAGGAAGCGTCACATGGCAGATCCCATCCAGCACAAAGGTGCGGCGAAAACCGCGCGCATCCCGATCAAGATCGTGCCGCAGGAACGCATGCGCCTGCCGTCGTGGATCCGCGCCAAGGCGCCGAGCCTGCCGAATGTGGCACGCTTGAAAGGCATTCTGCGCGAAGCCAAACTGCACACCGTGTGCGAAGAAGCGTCGTGCCCCAACCTCGGCGAATGCTTCGGCCATGGCATTGCGACCTTCATGATTCTGGGCGATCTGTGTACCCGGCGCTGCCCGTTTTGCGATGTCGGCCACGGCACGCCGCTGCCGCCGGACGTCGACGAACCGCGCCATCTGGGCGAAACCATCGCGATGATGGCGCTGAAATATGTGGTCATTACCAGCGTCGACCGCGACGATTTGCGCGACGGCGGCGCGCAGCATTTCATCGATTGCATCCGCGCGGTGCGCGAGCTGTCACCGGCGACCCGGATCGAAATCCTGACCCCGGATTTCCGTGGCCGCCACGACCGCGCGCTCGACATACTCGATACCGCGCCGCCGGACGTGATGAACCACAATCTGGAAACCGTGCCGCGTTTGTATAAAGCCGCGCGCCCCGGCGCCGACTACGCGCATTCGCTGAAACTGCTGAAAGATTTCAAGGCGCGCCATCCCGACGTGCCGACAAAATCCGGCCTGATGCTGGGGCTGGGCGAAGAGGACGACGAGATCCTGCAGGTGATGCGCGACCTGCGTGCCCACGACGTCGACATGCTGACGCTCGGGCAATACCTGCAGCCGTCGCAGCATCATTTGCCGGTGCTGCGATTTGTGACGCCTGAGCGCTTTGCCCAGTTCGAACAGGAAGCGCTGGCGATGGGATTCAAGCACGCGGCGTGCGGACCGATGGTGCGCTCGAGCTATCACGCCGACCAGCAGGCGGCAGGCGTCTGAGGATTATTTCAGCAGCCGCCGGCGTGTCAGCGCCAGTGCGATAACGTAGCCCAGGCTGCCGTACACCAGCAAAGCGGCGGCATGCAGCATGGCGTGGTCCGGCAGCTTGCCGACCACCAGTGGACGCGCCAGATCGATGGCGTGGGTGAGCGGCAGCCAGGCCGACACGCCTTGCAGCAGCGGCGGCAGTTGGGAAACCGGAAAAAACACGCCACACAGCAGCACCATCGGCGTGATCACCAGGGTGAAGTAATACAGAAAAAAGTCGTAGCTCGGCGACACCGCGTTCATCACCAGTCCCATGCCGCCGAAGCAGAACCCGACCAGCGCGACAACCGGGATGATCCACAGCGTCATCCAGAAGTTGCCGAACAGTCCCAGCCCCCAGATCACCGCGAGGATCGCCACGCCGGAGAGCAGGCTCTTCGACGTCGCCCAGGTCAGTTCCCCGAGCATCACGTCGTCGAGTGTCATCGGCGCGTTGAGGATGGCATCCCAGGTGCGCTGCACGTGCATGCGCGAAAAACTCGAATACAGCACCTCGAAAGTGGCGGCGTTCATGGTGCTGTAAGCCACGGTGCCGGCGGCGAGAAAATTCAGATAAGGCATGCCGCCGACATCGGGCAGCAGGCTGCCGAGGCCGAAACCGAGGCCGAGCATGTACAGCATCGGATCGGCCAGATTGCCGAGGATGGATGGGATGGCGAGTTTTTTCCACACCAGGTAGTTGCGCTGCCACACCGGGATGAAACGCCACGATAGCTGGGGAAAACGCAGGTGCTTAATCACGCAGGTCTCTCCCGGTGAGTTTGAGGAAAACGTCTTCGAGGTTGGACGGCCGGTGAACGTAGCGCAATGCCGGCGCTTCTTTCAACGCGCCAATCACGCTGTCGGGCGTGTCGGTGTAGCAGAACAGGGTTTCGCCGACGGTTTCGGAGCGCAGGCACAGCGCTGCCGCGTGTGATCGGGTCCAGTCGGCGAGGCCTTCGCCGAATACTTCGACCACGGCGGGTTCGATATGCGCTTCGATCAGCGTGCGCGGCGCGCCTTCGACAACCATGCGGCCGTGATCAAGGATGGCGAGACGGTCGGCCAACCGTTCGGCCTCATCCATGAAATGCGTGGTCAATACGATGGTCTTGCCGTCGGCGAGCAGGCGGCGCAAGCCTTGCCAGATCAAATGGCGTGCCTGCGGGTCGAGTCCGGTGGTGGGTTCGTCGAGAAACAGGATATCGGGGTCGTGCACCAGCGCGCGGGCCAGCGTGAGCCGCCGCTTCATGCCGCCGGACAGCTGCGCGATCTGCGCGTCGGCCTTGCTCGCCAGCCCGGCGAATTCCAGCAACATGGGCACGCGTGCGGTGACCGCAGCCTTGCTCATGCCGAAATAGCGGCCATAGGCGAGCAGGTTTTCGCGCACCGAAAAATCCGGGTCGAGGTTATCCAGCTGCGGCACCACGCCGACTTTCATCCTCGCTGCGCGGGCGTGTTGCGGCACCGCGATGCCAGCGATTTCGATGCTGCCGCTATCGGGTTCGGTGAGGCCGAGCAACAGGCGCAGGGTGGTGGTCTTGCCGGCGCCGTTGGGGCCGAGCAGGCCAAAGCATTCGCCGCGCCGGACGTTGAGGTCGAGGCCGCGCACCACTTCGGTGTCACCGTAGCGTTTGGTCAGGCCGCGCACCTTCAGCATGGGCAGGCCTCCATGAACGCCTGTTTCAATTCGCGCAGCTTGCCGTGGAAGAAATGCCCGGCGTCGGGGATGATTTTCATCGTGAGGTGCTGCTGTTCGGCCCAGGCGCGCATCGCGGTGGAGGGGATGAGTTCGTCGGCATCGCCAAAAATCACCACGCTGTCGGATGGAACCGGGTCAAACTCGTACAGGGTGACGGCAGGCGCGACGAGGATCAGGCGGCGCGCGTCGAGTTGCTGGCGCAAGCGGTGCTGCACGAATGCGCCAAACGAGAAGCCCGCCAGTGCCCAGGGCAGATTGGGATAGTTCGTTTCGACGAAGCGGGCGACCGCGAGCAGGTCATCGGTTTCGCCCTTCCCTGCGTCGTATTTGCCGTCGCTCATGCCGACGCCGCGAAAGTTCGGCCGCACGCTGACCCAGCCGGCTTCATTGGCGGCTTTGGCCAGGGTGGTCACCACTTTGTTGTCGAGGGTGCCGCCGTGCAATGGATGCGGATGCGCTACCAGCAACAGGCCGCGGCGCTCGCCTTCGGGGTCGTCGATCACGGTTTCCAGCTTGCCGGCGGCGGCCGGGATGCGCAGCTTGTAGCGCTTCATTTCAGCTGCAAACGTTCGACGATGCGGCCCTGCTTGAGATGCACCTCAAAGATTTCGTCGATATCGCTCTCATCGACATAGGTGTACCAGACGCCTTCGGGGTAGACCACCAGCACCGGCCCTTCATTGCAGCGGTCCATGCAGCCTGCGCTGTTGATGCGGCATTTGCCGGCGCCGGTGAGGTGGGCATGCTTGGCCTTTTTCTTCAGGTAGTCACGCATCTGCTGACCACCCGACGCCCCGCAGCATTGCGCGCCATCGTCACGTTGATTGGTGCAGAAAAACACATGGTGGGCGAAATAGGGCTTAGTCATCAGATCGTTCCGAATATTTGAGGGCGTTGCCGTGCGCGGTATCGGCCGGGTATTTGCGCGCGTTGATCACCAGTTTGTCGGCGGCCGCTTCGAGCAGGTCGATGCCCAGCAGATCGGCCAGGCGCGTCAGGTAAATCAGGACGTCGGCGACTTCCTGACGCACGGCTTCATGTTGCTCAGGGCTCAAGTTCTGGCTCTGTTCAGCCGTCAGCCACTGAAATGGTTCCAGCAGCTCGGCCGCTTCGACACTCAGTGCCATCACCAGATTTTTGGGTGTATGGAAGCGTTCCCATGCGCGTGCTGCGGCAAACTCACGGATATGGCGGCGCAGGGTGTCGAGGCTGTCGATAGCAGGAGGATTCATGGGCGGCATGATACCTGCAGCGATGAGCTTATGACGCCATTGTCGAGTTATCGACAGGGTGGGCGGATGCCAGCCCATCAGTTGATGGCAATCCTGCGCTTTAATAACGTCGTCGGGATGGGTTGGCTTAAGCTTTGCTTCTGGATCTTGCTGATGGCTTTACATGATGAAATCGAATTTTCAATTCGCTCAGGCATAATCCCGGCGGATAGTTTGCTTAATTTGAGGGAGGGTGGACATGTTTGGAATTAATACACTCATCGCACGCGTCAGCGTGGTGTTCGCGGTTGTTGCCATAACGGGCTGTTCCAGCACACCGATCTACCCCCCGGCGCCCATACAAGCGCCGCCTCCTGTGCACGTGGATCCGCGGATAAGCGGCTGGAATTACCTGCTTGGACCGGGTGACTCGGTGAGCGTGTTCGTCTGGCGCAACCCCGAGGTGTCCGGCAACTTCCCGATCCGGCCGGATGGCAAGATGACGATGAACCTGATTGAGGATATGCAGGCGTCCGGCAAGACCCCAACCCAGTTGGCGCGCGATATTGAAAAGGCGCTGTCCAAATACATTCAGGAACCGATTGCCACCGTCATCGTTTCGGGAGGCATCGGGCCCTATAACCAGCAAATCCGGGTGTTGGGTCAGGCCACCACGCCGAAGGGGATGGGGTATCGCGAAGGCATGAGCCTGGTTGACGTGATGATTGATGTGGGTGGGCTGACCGATTTCGCCGATGGCAACAAGGCTTATATCTCGCGAATCATCAAGGCAGATGGCGAACGGGCCCAGTTTGGAGTGCGACTTGAGGATTTGATCCGTGACGGCGATAGCACGGCCAACGTGGAAATTCGCCCGGGCGATGTTCTGGTCATTCCCGAAAGCCTGTTCTGATCGTCACCACGCCGTCTATTGACGGTGTGTTTGTTTTGATGGGGTAGAGAGTCCGCATGGATCAAGTGCTGCAACAAGTTTTAGGATATGCCAAAGCCGCGTGGCAGCGGCGTTGGTGGGGGGTCGCTGTCGCATGGCTGGCGTGTATTGTCGGCTGGACTTGGGTGATGATGATTCCTGACCGTTACGAAGCGTCGGCGCGCGTTTATGTGGATACCCAAACCTTGCTTAAACCCTTGTTGCAAGGTCTGACTGCGGAGCCCAATGTGGAGCAGCAGATCAAGCTGATGACGCGTCAATTGGTGAGCCGGCCCACGCTGGAAAAGGTCGCCCGCATGACCGATCTGGATGTGAAAGCGAAAACACCCGAGCAAACCGAGGCCATGCTGAATAACCTGGCGGGGAAAATTGCGATCAGCGACACCGGGCAGGAAAACCTCTACACCATCAGTTATCAGGATCCGAGTGGTGATCTGGCCAAAAAAGTCGTGCAGTCGTTGTTGACCATTTTCGTGGAAACCAGCCTGGGTAAAACCCGGCAGGATATTTCCAGCTCGCAACGGTTTATCGAAGAACAGCTGCAGCAATACCAGCAGAAGCTGACCGATGCCGAAAGCGCGCTCAAGGAATTCAAGCAAAAACATATCGGCTTGATGCCGGGGCAAGGCGGCGACTACTACGCCAAGCTGGCCGAGACGTCTACCCAGCTGCGCCAGGCGCAGCTGGATCAGCAGGAAGCGGTCAATCGCCGCAACCAGTTCAAGCAGCAACTGGCTGATGAAGAACCTGAACTGGCGGCCGCAGCGACCACCACGAGCGATAGCGAGATCGACAGCCGGATTCAGGCATTGCAGAAGCAAATGGACCAGTTGCGTCTGCAATACACTGACCTGCATCCGGATATTCAGTCGACCAAGCGTTTGATCGACAAGCTGGAAGCGCAGAAAAAGGCTGATTTGGCCGCACGCAAAGCCAATCCGGCGGGCACAAAAATTCAGAACCCGGTCTATCAGCAGCTCACCATCGCCATCGCCGAAGCCGATGCGACGGTGGCTTCCCTGCAGGCACGCGTGAGCGAATATCAGCGTCGTTATAGCGAATTGCGCAATGCGTCCAATATGGTTCCGCAGGTTGAGCAGGAGTACACCCAGCTGACGCGCGATTACGACGTGTATCGCCAGAATTACGACGCGCTGTTGAAGCGTCGCGAGTCGGTCACCATGTCGGGCGAGGTCGAAAGCAAGACCGATACGGTCGATTTCCGCGTGATCGATCCGCCCTTTGTGCCGAGCCAGCCCGCTTGGCCAAACCGCCCGTTGCTGCTGTCTTTGGTGACGCTGGGCGGGCTGGGCGCTGGCGTGGTGGTGGCGTTCCTGCTCAGTCAGTTGCGCCGTACCGTGACTGACCGCCGCGTGTTGCGCGAGCTGACCGGCCTGCCCTTGCTGGGAGCGGTGTCGCGGGTGGAAACGGATGAAACTCGCCGCCGCACACGCAAAGGCCTGCTGACTTATCTCGCTGCGCTGGGTAGCCTGATTGCCGCCTATGGCGGGGTGATGGTCCTGCAACTGGTCATGTCGCGTGCTGGCTAGGAGAAACCATGAGCATTATTGAAAAAGCTGCAGGAAAAATCGGTATGGGCGCGCCCAAGCCGGGCCCCTCGGGCAGTCACAGCGAGGTTGCGCGCGACGCCAGCCCGATTGAAGGCGCGCTCAACAAGCAGAGCAGCTCACACGCCGCACCTTTTGTCGCGACAACAGTCGAGCCGATTTTTAGCGAGCCGGATGCCTACGTGCTGGATGGCAATAGCCAGGTGCAGTCGATCAATCTGGCGCGCTTGCATCGAATGGGCGTGGTGTCGCCGGATGCCGAAAAAAGCAAGATTGCCGAAGAGTTCCGCATCATCAAGCGGCCGCTGATCGCCAATGCATTTGGACAGGGCGCGGCACGGGTCAAGCGGGGCAATCTCATCATGGTGACCAGTTCGTTGCCGGGTGAGGGTAAAAGCTTCTGTGCCATCAATCTGGCCATCTCGATGGCGATGGAAATGGATCGCACCGTGCTGCTGATCGATGCCGACGTCGCCAAGCCGCGTATCCCGGAATATCTGGGCATTCATGCCGACAAGGGCTTGCTGGATGTGTTGCAGGACAAACACCTCAAGCTGTCCGACGTGATGATCAAAACCGATATCGCCAAGCTGACGATATTGCCGGCGGGGCGTACCTACAAGCGGGCTACCGAACTGTTGGCGAGTGCTGCGATGACGCGTTTGGTCGAGGATATTGGCAACCGTTACCCCGATCGCATCATTTTGTTCGATTCCCCCCCGCTGTTGGCGACCAGTGAGTCCAGCGTGCTGGCGACCCACATGGGGCAGATCGTCATGGTGGTGGAGGCCGAGAAAACCTCACAGGAAGCGGTGCGCGAAGCGCTTAGCCATATCCAGTCATGTGAGGTCGTGGGCATGTTGTTGAATAAAACCACCCCAACCCCGGGCGCAGATTATTACTATGGACACTATGGCAGTTACGGTAAATAAAACTCGCCTACGCAACGCGAAACCGCAATTGCACCGGCAAGCGCCGCTGGCGGGGGCTGTGTCGATCTGGATCGCGCTGCTTGCCAATCCGGCTGCCGCGCAGGATTGGCTGTTCACGCCGACCCTGGGCGCTTCGGCGATTCTGACCGACAACGTGAACCAGAGCGCAACGAACAAACAGAGTTCATTGATTCTGAGCGCGACGCCCGGATTCAGCCTGCAATATCAGGGCTCGCCACGGGTACAGGCCGCGATGAACTATGGACTGACTGGCGTCACCCGTACGGGTGAGGGTCAAAGCGACAGCCTTTTTAGCTCGCTGAATGCGAATGGCAAGGCCGAGCTGGTTGATAACTTTCTCTTCCTCGACGCCAGTGCGGTGGTGTCCCAGCAGCTCATTTCCCTGCTCGGCTCCCCAGCTAATGCCACCATCAATGATTCCAATAATGCCGCCGCCTTTAGTTACGCTATCAGCCCCTATATCAAACAGCGTTTTGGCAACTTCGCCGACGCCGAGCTGCGTTACAGCGCAACAGGCTCTGCTTTCAATGACAACGCGGCGAATGACATTTATTCGAACACCCTGAGCGGCAGGCTTGATAGCGGGAGAGAATTCAGCTACCTGTTCTGGGGGCTGGATTTCTCCATGCGGAATGCAAACGTTCAGGGTGGGCAAAATGCCCAGTTCAATCACTATGGCTCCACGCTGGGCTACGATCTGACCCGCCATCTCCGGACATTTGGCACCCTGGGCTATGACAGCAACGACTACACGGCCACCCCCGGAACCGAAACCAGTGGCCGTTCCTGGACCTTGGGCATGGACTGGACACCCAACCGCCGAACCAATGTAAAGGGATCGTTTGGCGAGAGTTATTTTGGCCGCACTTACAGCTTCGATTTCAATTACCGGAGTGCTCACTCGGCCTGGACAGCGAGTTATAGCGATGGGGTGAGCGATATTTCTCAGCAGTTACAAAATACAACCATTTATTATCGATGGAATTGTGATGGGGGGCCGGGTTACGGGGGGGTCATGACCCCGCCCCCAAATCGAACGGGTTGTACTTTGGCTTCGGTGGCGCCTGTCGGCTCTGTTACGACGATTGGCCTCGCCAATGGCATCTATGTCAGCCAAACATTTCAGGGCGCTGTGGCCTGGACAAAAGGTCGATCCAGCCTGGGCTTGAATGTGTTCGACACGATCAGGCAGTACCAGCAGTTGGTGGGCATACCCGAGGACACGGTTCTGGGGGTGGCCGCCAATTACGCGTATCGCCTGCAACCGCACACCACCTTGAATGCCGGCTTGGCGTTCACCAATACCCAGTCGCCTGCGGGCCTGGATTCGGTAATTGCCCGGGATGACAACCTCTACACCGCCAACGTGGGCGTCAGCCATGAATTTGGTTCCAGGCTATCCGGTACGCTGGGGCTCCGTCACCAGAGGCGGGATTCAAACGATCCCAACGCCAATTTCACGGAAAACAACCTCTCCGCCTCGGTCTATATGACTTTCTGACCGAATGCCGGCCGCCATGGCATGGCCTTTGCATGATTGTTCATACAGGGCAAACTGCCCGGGCCACTTACAGACAACGGATCGTTCATGTACGAAGACTATTACCGTTTCAGCGCCAAACCGTTTCAGCTCAACCCGGACCCACGCTTCTTTTTCGGCTCAAAGGGACACAAGCGGGCGATGGCCTATCTCGACTACGGCTTGTCGCTGGGCGAGGGGTTCATTGTCATTACCGGCGAAGTCGGCGCGGGCAAAACGACGCTGGTGCGCAATCTGTTTCGCCAGCTCGAATCGTCCAACCTGGTGGCGGCGCAACTGGTCTCCACCCAGCTGGATGCAGAGGACACGCTGCGCAGTGTGGCCGCTTCGTTCGGACTGGAGCATGAAGGGCTCACCAAGTCCGCGCTGCTGAAAAACATCGAAAACTTTTTCATCGCCGCCACGCGCCAGGGCAAGCGGGTGCTGCTGGTGGTGGATGAGGCGCAAAACCTGACGTCGCGGGCGGTGGAAGAGCTGCGGATGCTGTCCAATTTTCAAAACGACGAACGTTCGCTGATCCAGACTTTTTTGCTGGGACAGCCCGAGTTTCGCGGCATTCTGCAAAGCCCCAACATGCAGCAGTTGCGCCAGCGCGTGGTGGCCTCATACCACCTTGGACCACTCGGTGCGGACGAGACGCGTGGCTATATCGAGCACCGTTTGCGCACCGTCGGCTGGCAGGGATCGCCGGGGTTTGGCGATGATGCATTTGCCGAGTTGCATCGCTTTACCGGCGGCATTCCGCGCCGCCTCAATACGACCTGCGACCGCTTGTTGCTGTTTGGCTTTCTCGAAGAGAAAAACTACTTTGGTGCAGCTGAAGTCAACGAAGTCATTGCCGACCTCAAAAATGAAGTTGCGCATCAGGATTTCAGCGGGGTAACTGGCCTCAATGGCCAACCTGTTCCGGATGGAGCGGGGTCCAGCGAAGATACCGCACGGCTACTGCAGCGCGTCGAGCAAATGGAACGCTCGGTGAATCGCATCCTGCCCATCGTGCGCAAAATTCTGTATACCGTGAGCGAGCGCCATGCGGCGGCAGATGACGGCATTCCACCCGATAGCCACGAATTCACTCACTAGCCTTCCACCCGGAATCGCCATGACTCAAGTTTTATGTGTCGCGGGTGCGCGCCCGAATTTCATGAAAATCGCGCCGGTCATGGCGGCGCTGGCTGAAACCGGCATTGCCGCGCAGTTGCTGCACACCGGCCAGCATTACGACGCGGCGATGAGCGATGGCTTCTTTGCCGACCTCGGCATTCCCCGTCCGGATCATCATCTCGAAGTCGGCTCGGGCAGCCATGCAGTGCAGACTGCCGAGGTGATGAAACGCTTCGAGCCGGTGCTGGAAAGCGTGCGGCCGCAGGCCGTGCTGGTGGTGGGCGATGTCAATTCCACCCTTGCCTGCGCACTGGTGGCGGCCAAACGCGGCGTGCGCGTGATTCACGTCGAGGCGGGATTGCGCAGCTATGACCGCAGCATGCCGGAGGAAATCAATCGCGTCCTCACCGATCAGCTTTCTGACTTGCTGTTCATCACCGAAAAAAGCGCGCTCGCCAATTTGCAGCGCGAAGGGATCGATCCTGCGCGGGTCGAATTTGTCGGCAACGTGATGATCGACACCCTGTATCGCAATCTCCAACGCGCGGTGCCGAGCAGCCAGACCCTGGGCGCGACGCTTCCCGGCTACGCGGTGCTGACCCTGCACCGACCGTCCAATGTCGATGATCCGGCCACGCTGGCGGCGCTGCTCGACGTGATCGGTGAAATCAACCGCGTGCTGCCGGTGGTGCTGCCCCTGCATCCGCGCACGCGCGGCAACATCGAGAAATTCGGTTTGTCCACCAAACTCGATGCGCTGCGCATCCTGCCGCCGCTGGGCTATCTCGACATGCTCGGCCTGATGCGCGATGCCAAGCTGGTGCTGACCGATTCGGGCGGGATCCAGGAAGAAACCACCGCGCTTGGCGTTGCGTGCCTCACGCTGCGTGAGAATACCGAACGCCCGATCACCCTGACGGAAGGCACCAACACCCTGGTCGGCGCCGATCCCGACGCGATCCGGGCGGCGTTCGAGCAGGTGATGGCGAGCGGCGGCCGCGCCGGCTGCATTCCGGAATACTGGGATGGCCGCGCGGCGATGCGCATCGCGCACACGCTGAAGGGCTGGCTGCCGCAACTGGCCGGTTTGAGGCTGGTGTAAATGGCCGTGATGAAAAATGCGATGTCGGTCGACGTCGAAGACTACTTTCAAGTTTCGGCGTTTGCCCCGCATATCCGGCGCGAGGACTGGGACAGATTGCCGTGCCGGGTTGAGCGCAATATCGACGCGATTCTGGGGCTGCTCGACGAGGCCGACGCCAAAGCGACCTTCTTCACCCTTGGCTGGATCGCCGAACGCTACCCGCAGGTGGTGCGCCGCATCGTCGAGGGCGGCCACGAACTCGCCAGCCATGGCTACGGCCACCAGCGCGTGTCGGACCTCACGCCCGAACTGTTTCGCGATGACATCAGCCGCGCCAAGTGCATTCTCGAAGACCTCGGCGGAGTCGCCGTTCGCGGTTACCGTGCGCCGAGTTTTTCCATCAACCAGAAAAACTGGTGGGCGGTCGAGGAACTGGAAAACGCCGGTTACGTGTACAGCTCGAGTATTTATCCGGTCAGGCACGCTCACTACGGCATGCCCGACGCGCCGCGCTTCCCGAATTATCCCAATGGCGCAGGCGGCATACTCGAACTGCCGCCCACCACGCTGGAGTTGATGGGGCGCAACCTGCCCGCTGCGGGAGGCGGCTGGTTCCGGCTGTTGCCGTATTCGATGTCACGCTGGATGCTGCAACGCGTGAATGAGCGGGATCAGGCGCCGTGCATGTTTTATTTCCATCCCTGGGAGATGGATGCCGGGCAGCCGCGTCAGGCCGGCCTGTCGGCCAAAACGCGCTTTCGCCATTACGTCAATTTGCAACGTATGCCGGGCAGAATGCGCAAACTGCTGAACGACTTTGAATGGGATCGCGTGGACCGCGTATTCCTCCCCACGCTTTGAACATGCCAATCGAACTTCCTGAAGGGCACACGTCACCGGCGCTGCCCGCGGCCAGGTCGGCAGAGGTGGTCATTCGCCCGGTGTCGTCGAACGACGCGTCACGCTGGGATGCGTATGTGCTGGGGCATCCGGATGCAACGTTTTTTCATCGCATCGGCTGGAAACGCGTGATTCGAAAGGCCTTCGGCCATCGCACCCATTATTTGCTGGCCGAGCGTGACGGTGCGATCGTCGGCGTACTGCCGCTGGTCGAAATCAAAAGCCGTCTGTTTGGCCACAGTCTGGGCTCGCTGCCGTTTTGCGCGTATGGCGGCATCGTCAGCGATGACGAAGCTGCCCGCAGCGGGCTCGATCGCGCTGCGCAGGCACTCGCCCGCACGCTCATGGTGGGCGCGCTCGAATACCGCAACCAGGTCGCACAGCATGCCGACTGGCCAGCCAAGGACCTGTACGTCACGTTCAAGAAGGCCATCGAACCCGAAGTCGAAGCCAACCTGAACGCGATTCCGCGCAAGCAGCGCGCGATGGTCAGAAAAGGCATCAAGGCGGGGCTCAGCGGTGAAATAGACGCCGATACCACGCGATTTTTCCAAGCCTATTCGGCGAGCGTGCACCGGCTCGGCACGCCGGTTTTTTCACGCAAATTTTTCCGGCTGCTCAAGGACGAGTTCGGTGATCACTGCGAAGTGCTGACCATCATGCTCGGAGATCAGGTGATTGCCAGTGTGATGTCGTTCTACTTTCGTGACGAGGTGCTGCCGTATTACGGCGGCGGCGTCGATGCCGCGCGTGCCGTGGCGGGCAACGACTTCATGTACTGGGAATTGATGCGGCGCGCCTGCGAACGCGGCCTGAAGGTGTTCGATTTTGGCCGCAGCAAGCGCGGCACCGGATCGTTCGATTTCAAGAAGAACTGGGGCTTTGAGCCGGCGCCGCTGTACTACGAGTATTTTCTGGTGAGCGACCCCGAGGTGCCCGAGATCAATCCGCTCAATCCAAAATACCGCCTGTTCATTCAGGCCTGGAAGAAAATGCCGTTGGCGCTTGCCAATGTCATCGGTCCGCATATCGTCAAGAATCTGGGCTGATCCATGGACGGCTTGCTGTTCCTCGCGCATCGCATTCCGTTTCCGCCCAACAAGGGCGACAAGATTCGCTCGTTTCATTTGTTGCGGCATTTGAGTACGCGCTACGCCATCCACCTCGGCGCCTTCGTCGATGATCCGGACGACTGGCAATTTCAGGATGCGCTCCAACCCTTTTGCGCATCGATCAAACTGTTGCCGCTGAATCCGCGCCGCGCCAAGTTGGCGAGCTTGAGCGGCTTTCTGACCGGCGAAGCGTTGACGCTGCCGTATTACCGCAGCAGCGCGCTCAAGCAGTGGGCAGCCGGGCTGGCGGCGAGCGGGACGGTCACGCGCGGGCTGGCGTATTCGTCGGCGATGGCGATGTTCATGCCCGCCACGCTGGCTCGGCGGGTGATCGACATGGTCGACGTGGATTCCGACAAATGGACGCAATACGCTTCCACGCAGCGCTGGCCGCTGTCGTGGGTGTATGCGCGCGAAGGCCGCAAACTGGCCGCATGGGAAGCGCAGGTGGCACAGGATTTCGATGCCACCTTGCTGGTTTCGCACGACGAAGCGGCGTTGTTGCAGCAGCGCGTGCCGCAGGCGCGACATACGATCGGCGCATTCGAGAACGGCGTCGATGCGGATTATTTTTCGCCTGCGCGCGATTATCCGAATCCCTATTCACCTGATGTGCTGGGCATCGTGTTCACCGGCGCGATGGATTACTGGCCGAATATCGATGCCGTGACCTGGTTTGCCGAGCGGATTTTTCCGGCCATTCGCGATGCGTTTCCCGCGGCACAGTTCACCATCGTCGGCAGCCGTCCCTGCGCGGCGGTGCTCGCGCTGGCGCGCCAGCCGGGGGTGGTCGT
>JAAPAA010000246.1 GCA_012274165.1 Thiobacillaceae bacterium | reverse complement strand
GCTATGGGGTTGCGGCGTACTCGAAATACCCTGGCCGCAGCTTCGACGATGTCGATTCGGACCTCTCGCGGGACTGGAGCGCTTCGCGCGGCAAATCGACCCTCGCGTGGGATCGCGCACGTTTCGCCGCGCGCGACGCGTGGGACCGCGTCAGCACCCGCCATTGAGCAGTCGATGACGCTGGGCGGCAGCGATTTGCCGCCAGCGTCTTCTTTTTTCGATCATGGCCTCCGGCGCGCTGCGGCAATACAAGGCCAAACGCAATTTCTCGGTGACTTCGGAGCCGGTCGAAGGCGGCCACGCCTCCGCGGGCGCTCTGTCGTTCGTCATCCAGAAGCACTGGGCCAGCCGCCTGCATTACGACTTCCGCCTCGAGCTCGATGGCACCATGAAGAGCTGGGCCGTGCCCAAAGGGCCGAGCCTCGATACAAAAGACAAGCGCATGGCGGTCGAGGTCGAGGATCATCCGATCGCCTATTCGAGCTTCGAAGGGACGATCCCCGCGGGCCAGTACGGCGCCGGCAAGGTGATCATATGGGACAGCGGCACCTGGCAACCGGTCGGCGACGCGGCCCAAGGCTATCGTGCGGGCCTGTTGAAGTTCGAGCTGCATGGACAGAAGCTGCACGGCAAGTGGGTGCTCGTGCGCATGAAAGGAAAAGGCGAGAAGCAGCGGCCGTGGCTGCTCATCAAGGAAAAGGACAAATTCGTTCGGCCGGCGGCCGAATTCAGCGTGGTGGATGAGGTGCCGGACAGCGTCAAGGCGCAGACCGGCCTGCCTGCCGGTGCAACCAAGGCGCCGATGCCGGCGATATTGGTCCCGCAACTCGCCACTCTCGTGGATTCGCTCCCTTCCGATCCGCAGGCGTGGGCTTACGAGATCAAGTTCGACGGCTATCGCCTGATGACCCGCGTCGACGGCGCCGATATCGACCTGTTCACTCGCAACGGCAACGACTGGACGTCGAAACTCGCGCCCCTTCGGAAGGCCATCGCCAAGGCGAAGCTGCCCGCCGGCTGGTACGACGGCGAGATGGTCATGCTCAACGAAAAAGGCGTGCCCGATTTCGGCGCCTTGCAGCAGTCCTTCGACGCGGCGAAGACGAGCGGCATCGTTCTCTATCTGTTCGACATTCCCTACTTCGACGGCTACGACCTGCGCGCGGTTGCGCTGCGCGAACGCCGAGCGCTCCTGCAACGCTTGCTCGAGAAATCGTCTTCGGAGCGTGTGCGGTTCAGCGAAGCATTCGATGCGCCCGCGGAAAGTGTGGTTGCTTCCGCCTGCAAGCTCGGCCTCGAGGGCATCATCGCCAAACGGCTGGATTCCCCTTACGTGTCGCGTCGGTCCACGGCGTGGATCAAGCTCAAGTGCAGTCAACGCCAGGAATTCGTGATCGGCGGTTATACCGATCCGCAGGGCTCGCGCGTGGGAATCGGAGCGCTGCTGCTAGGCGTGCATGACGAAGACGGAGTTCTGCGATATTCAGGCAGGGTGGGGACCGGCTTCGGCGACCGTACCCTGGGTGCGCTGAAGGCCCGTCTCGACAAATTGACTGCCGCGAAGAGCCCGTTCCACAAGGCCGCCGCAATCGAAGGCCGGCCCCACTGGGTAAAGCCGCAGCTCGTCGCGGAGGTTTCGTTCGGGGAGTGGACGCGCGCCGGAATCATCCGGCACTCGGTGTTCCATGGTTTGCGCACCGACAAACCGGCGAGCGCGATTGTCCGGGAAAAGCCCGCAGACACGAAGAGGATCGCCAAGCTCGCCCGAGCCGCCGCCGCGAACCAGTCCCACGCGCTCAATCCTTCCCTTCGCGTCACCCATCCTGAACGCGTGATCGATCCCAGCACGGGCATTACCAAATTAGAACTGGTCCGCTACTACGCCCTGGTGGGCGATCTGATGATGGCGCATCTGAAAGGCCGCCCGGTTTCGCTGGTGCGCGCACCGAGCGGCGTGGATGGGAAGTTGTTTTTCCAGAAGCATGCCGAGACCGAAAAATTGCCCGGCATCCGGCAGCTCGACCCCGCGTTGTACATCGGCCATCCGCCCTTGCTCGAGATCGCGGACAAGCAGGGGATCCTGTCCGCGGCGCAGTGGAACGTCGTCGAATTCCACACGCTCAATACCGGCACGAAGTCGCTGCAGCATCCCGACCGCATGATATTCGACCTGGACCCGGGCGAGGGCGTCGCATGGGACAAGGTGCGCGACGCGGCCAGCCTCGTGCACGCTTTTCTGCAGGAACTCGGCCTGCCGGCATTCCTGAAGACCAGCGGCGGAAAGGGACTGCACGTCGTCGTGCCGCTGCGCGAGGCGCATGACTGGGACACCGTGAAGGGGTTCTCGCGGGCTGTGGTCATGCACCTGGCCAAGACCATTCCGCAGCGGTTCGTGGCCAGGAGCGGCCCGAAGAGCCGCATCGGAAAGATCTTCATCGACTATCTGCGCAACGGCGTCGGCGCCACGACCGCGTGCGGCTGGTCGGCTCGCGCGCGGCCCGGCCTCGGCATCTCGGTACCGGTGGCGTGGGAGGAACTGGGATCGCTCAAAGGCGGGGATCACTGGACCGTGCGCACCGCGCACGCGCGCCTGGACGAAGGCAATCGCGCCTGGGAAGGCTACGCCAGATCCGCCCGTCGCCTGACTGCCGCCATGAAAGTGCTGAATCACCCTGCCGGCGCGTCGGCGTAGCCGTTTTGCGTTCCCACTCAAGGAGACTTCCAATGCCACGTGCAATCTGGAAAGGGGCCATCACCTTCGGCCTCGTAAACGTGCCCATTGCACTCTATCCGGCCTCGCAGGACGGTGGGATAGACTTCGACTGGCTCGACAAGCGCTCGATGGACCCGGTGGGCTACAAGCGCATCAACAAGCGCACCGGCAAGGAAATCGAGGGCGACGACATCGTCAAGGGGATCAAACAGGAAGGCGGCGACTATGTCGTCCTGAGCGACGAGCAGATCAGGGCCGCGTATCCGAAATCCACGCAAACCATCGAAATCGAATCCTTCGTCAAGGCCGCGGAGATCGACTTCGTGCTGCTGGAGAAACCCTATTATCTCGAGCCCTCCGGCAAGGGCAGCGCCAAGGTGTATGCGCTTCTGCGCGAGTCGATGCGCGAGGCGGGCGTCATCGGCATAGCCCGAGTCGTCATGCACACCAAGGAACACCTGGCGGCGCTGATGCCTTCGGGTCCGGCCCTGATCCTGAACACGATCCGCTGGGCGAGCGAAATCCGCCCGGTGAGCGAGCTGAAGCTGCCGCCTGACGGGAAGACCGCGGCCAACCTGAAGCCCGGCGAATTGAAGATGGCGGCGCAGCTCATCAGCGACATGACGGGCAAATGGAAGCCCGCGGACTACACCGAGAACTTCAGCGCCGCCGTGCACAAACTCGTGAACCGCAAGATCAAGGCCGGCGAAACCGAGTCGGTGACGCCGGTCGAGGAGGGTTCGAAGGAAGAACGCGCCTCCAACGTGATCGATCTGACCGAACTGCTGGCCAAGAGCCTCAAGCGGAAGACGGACACGGCCGGCAAGGCACCGCCATCCGCCAAGCCGAAGGCCGGCCCGCCCTCGAAGAAAGCGGCTGCAAAACCGCCGGTTCGCAAGCGGGCCTGATCAGAGTTCATTCCTGAATTCCTCCGTGACCAGGCGCACGTCAAACAGCACGCCGTTGTGAGAAGAAGAAGCGAATCATCTCGGCGGAGGCATCGGGACCCGTCGGGTCCGTGAAGGAACCGTTCGGACTGCCGCCCGACCAGGCATGTCCAGCCCCATGCACCATCCAGTGCTCGACCACGGTCTGGTTGGCATGGTCCAGGTAGTCCGTGCGCCTGTACCTGCGGCCTCCCGGCGCGGTTCCGGTCTGGACATTGGCACGTAGAGGTTGTTGGTCGGAGCCGACAACCGTGACCTGCTCAACGATTGCGTCTGCGTTCCGTGCGTTCACCGTTCGATCGCTGTCGCCATGGAAGACGATGGTGGGAGTCCCGTTCGACCCTTCGGCGCGATCAGATGGTGTTGCTGCCGGCGGTTGGAATGGACCGGGGAGCGCAGCACCCCCTTGCATCGCCGAGAAGGCCGAAGGGATGTCGTGAGCGGCTCCGTAAGGCAAGCCAGAATGGGCACCGACCGCGACATACAGCTCCGGGTACATTGCGCCAAGGATCACCGCCATGGATGCGCCCGCGGACATGCCGGCCACGAAGATTCGCCGCGCATCGATGCGATATGCCGACGCAACCTCCCGTGTGATACCGGCGATGAGCGATGGCTCCCCGGAATCCCGAATTTGATCTTCGGGCCGGAACCAATTCCAACACCTCGATCCGTTCGCATTGGCGGCCTGGGCGGGATAGATCACCAGGAAGCCGTGTTGGTCGGCCAACGCATTCATTCGGGTGCCGGCCGCGAAATCGTCCGGGGATTGCCTGCAACCATGCAGCATCACGATCGCCGGAACCGGCTCGCTCGATTCCGTCGTATAGCTGGTGGGAACGTAGAGCATGTAGTTGCGCGTTCCTGCATGGTTCGTGAATGAACGGTTCAGGAATGCACCGGGGAGCGGCTCATCGATGCGTGAAGCGGGTTTTGCATGAATGCCGTCGATGTCCCTGTAGGGCGCATCGACCTCGCGGGAAGCCCCTTCGATGGTCACACGGGGCTGCTCACTTGGCGTGACTGAGCGCTGGGTCAAACCTGCGGCTGACAAAGCCTGATGAATCGTGTCGGTGACGCCCTTCATCGGACCGGACTGCGTGTCCAACCCGGCGGCGGCAAGCGCACGCTGAATCGTTTCGGTAATTCCGCCGACATCGAACCGGCGGGGCGAGTGCTTTGGCTCGTGCGGTTTGAAACCCTGGCCCAAAGGAGCGGGCGATGCCTTTTGGATTTTCAAGTTCAATTTTCCTGAAGAAAGACACTTCAGAGAATGCGATCGGCGAGGGCATTGCGCACTGCCTCGCCGGCGTGAAACGCGCCGAGAACCTCAACCGACTGGATGGTGGCGCGGGCCAGCTCGGGTGAGACATCGTTGGCGATCCGCGCCAGGCCGACGACCTGGATCTGCAGCATGTGTCCCGCGGCCAGGGCACGCTCAAGGTCTGCACGGCCGAATTGCTGCAGTCCCAGCACGAGAGTGCGGCGAGCGACCGTTCGCTTCACCTCCTCGCCATGGAGCGATAGCTGGTGGCGGATGGCGGTACGGATCAAGTCGGTGCGGTTGGAGTAGAAGCCCTCCTGCACCAGAAGATCGATCTGCCCCAGGTCGACGACCCCGAGATTGATCGTCAATTTTTCGGTTTCGCCGGTTCGCGACCGCGTCTCCAGGGTCACGCCAGCCATCTGTACGCCATCCACATGGATTCCATATGGATGGTATTACATCAAAT
>JAAPAA010000245.1 GCA_012274165.1 Thiobacillaceae bacterium | reverse complement strand
TTCCCGGCATCGCGCCGATGTAGGTGCGGCGATGGCCCTTGATTTCGGCTTCATCGCGCATGCCGCCGACCGAGAAACGATAGAACTTGCGCCCCAGGGTTTCGGCGATGGACTTGCCGATCGAGGTCTTGCCGACGCCGGGCGGTCCGATCAGCAGCAGGATCGAGCCCGCCATTTCACCTCGCATCGCGCCCACCGCGAGGAATTCGATAATGCGGTCTTTGACGTCATCGAGGCCGTCATGGTCGCGGTCGAGGATCTTGCGCGCGAACTCGAGGTCGATCTTGTCCTGGGTATGTACGCCCCACGGCAGCACGGTCAGCCAGTCGAGATAGTTGCGGGTCACGCTGTACTCCGGCGAGCCGGTTTCCAGCAGCGACAGCTTGTGCATTTCCTCGTCGATGCGCTTTTTGGCCGCCTCGGGCAGGGTCAGTTTGGCGATGCGCTCGTTGAAGGTATCGAGCTCGGAGGTCTTGTCGTCCTTGGCCAGACCCAGTTCTTTCTGGATGGCTTTGAGCTGCTGGCGCAGAAAGAATTCGCGCTGCTGCTCGCTCATTTTTTCGTCCACTTTGCCGCGGATGTCCGATTGCAGGCGTGCCACGTCGAGCTCTTTTTTCAACAGCACCAGCACTTTTTCCATGCGCTTTTTCAGGCCAAACGCTTCCAGCACATCCTGCAAGGACTGTTTCGACGCCGTGGTCAGGCTGGCGGCAAAGTCGGTCAGTTGCGAAGGCTCGTTTGGTCCAAAGCGGTTCAGGAAAAATTTCAGCTCTTCAGAATAAAGCGGATTAAGCGGCAGCAAGTCCTTGATCGTATTGATGATCGCAATGGAATACGCGCGGATTTCTTCGGAATCCGGCTTGCCCGTTTCGTTCGGGTAATCGACCCTGACCTTGAACGGCGCCGTTTCGGACAACCACTCGACAATGCGGAAACGGCGCCGGCCTTCGGCGATGAACTGCATCTTGCCGTCGGATCGAACCGGATGATGGATGCGCACCAGCGTACCGATGCTGCGGAAATCCACCCGCTTCACCTCATCGGTGTTGTCGGGCTTGACCACCACCAGACCCACCATGTGGTGCTCGGATTCGCCGATGGCCTCGACTGTCGTCAGCCACGGCGCCTCATTCATCAGCAGCGGCATGGTTTGCGCCGGGAAGAACGGTTTTTCGGTCAACGGCAACAGGTATAGCTCGCTTGGCAACAGCGGATCGATCGGCAATTGCAACTCGACTGAGGGTTCGTCTTCAGGGGCGGAATGCTTGGGCATGGTTTATTGTTCTCGTGTCGATTCTGGCAGGGCTCAAACACCCTGCCAGAAGTATCGAGCTTATCTGCGGGTTTTCAAGGTCGAATCGGGCTGCCCGTTTTCGGCGGCGGGGCAAGCGGGATTTCCTCTACGGTATCAGGCAAACCGGATAAAACCATCAACTCGACGCGGCGATTTCGCGCCCGGCCGTCTTCGGTATCGTTGGAGGCGATCGGGTGGCTGGCCTCGCTGCCTATCGCCAGCAGGCGATCGGAGGGTATCCCGTTCGCCGCCAGCAGCCGCACCACACTGGTGGCGCGCATGGCAGACAGTTCCCAGTTGGAGGCAAACGTGGAATTGCTGATCTGTACATTGTCGGTGTGGCCGGTGACCTCGATGTTAAACGGCTCGTTTCTCAAGGCTACAGCCACGGCTTGCAGCACTTGCAGCGAATGCGGGTGCAGTTCGGCCTTGCCGGGCTCGAACAGGACGTTTGCGTTGATCTCGATACTGACGCCACGCCGGCTTTGGGTGACCCGTACCTTGCCCTCTTTCACCAGCGGCCCCATAGCCGCGAGCAGCGTACTGGCCACGTCGGTCATGTGCGCCTGTTCTTCGACGCTTTGCTGCTGTTTCAGGGTGCGTTGCTTGACCTCGGGCGGCAATTTGACCGAGGGCAGTTCCGGCACGCGGGCATCTTCGCTGGCGGGGGACCTGCCAAAGGCGTCGCCCAGCGAGTTGGCGAGGACGCGGTATTTGCCTTCGTTGACGGCGGAAATGGCATACATCACCACAAAAAATGCGAACAGCAGGGTGATGAAGTCGGCATACGAAATCAGCCAGCGGTCGTGGTTCTCATGGTCATACTCAATGCGCCTGCGTTTGCGCATCAAACATAGCCTTTCAAGCGAGCTTCGATAATGCGCGGATTGTCGCCATGCGCAATGCCGATGAGGCCGTCGCAGATGATTTCACGTTCGGTCACGCGGCGCGCAATGGTGAACTTGATCTTGTTTGCAATCGGCAGAAACACCAGGTTGGCCAAACCGACGCCATAGATGGTTGCGACGAAGGCGATCGCAATGCCCGCCCCCAGCTTGCTCGGGTCGGACAGGTTTTCCATGACGTGGATCAGGCCGATCACTGCGCCGAGAATGCCAAGCGTGGGCGCATAGCCGCCTGCGGCCTCCCACACCCGTGCGGCCTGGCGCTCGGCAGTTTCGAAATTGCTGATTTGCACATCGAGCGTATCGCGCAGTTTGTCGGCATCGGCCCCATCGACCAGTAACTGCAGACCGGCTTTCTGGAACGGATCGGAGGTCATGTTGACGTGCCGTTCCAGTGCCAGCACGCCTTCCTTGCGCGTGGTGTTTGACCACAGAATCACCCGGCGGATGAGCACATGGGTGTCGGACTCGGGCGGCCGGAACACCCATTTCGACATGCGCATGCCGCGCAGAAACACCGCCAGGGGAAAATGCAGCAGCACCGCAGCCAGGGTGCCCAAGACAACGATCACGAAAGCCGCGGGTTGCAAAAACAGGCCGATATGCCCGCCCTCCATCGCCTGGCCGCCGAGTATGGCGACCAGCCCCAGGCCCAGGCCAATCAGACTGCCACGATCCATGCGTCCTCCTTGAGTTTGGTGCGGATACGCGCGATGGCCTGGCCGTGCAACTGGCAGATGCGCGATTCGGTGACGCCGAACACTTCGCTGATTTCGCGCAGGTTGAGCTCCTGTTCGTAATACAGCGACATCAACAATTGCTCACGCTCGGGTAGCGCCTCGATCCCGCGGATGATGCAGGCGCGCAGATTGGCATCGAGCAGTTGCGGCAGCGGCATGCTGGCCTCGTCTGCCGATTGCTTGTCGAGGAAGGAGTCATCCTCATCGGCTTCGCCGAAGTCTTCGAAGTACAGCAGTTGATGGCCGCGTGCATCGCCCAGCATGTCCTGATATTCGCCCAGCGGAATTTTCATCGACTCGGCAATTTCGGTTTCGCTGGGCTGCCGTCCGAGCTTGTGCTGCAACGCGCCGATCGCCTGTTCGATCTTGCGCATCGACTGCCGGGCAGTGCGCGGCATCCAGTCGGAATGGCGCAACTCGTCGATCATCGAGCCCCGGATGCGCTGAATGGCATAGGCCTCGAACTGCGCGCTCTGGGCGTCGTCGTAGCGGCTGATGGCGTCGAGCAGCCCGATCATCCCGGCCTGCACCAGGTCGTCTTCCTCCACGCTGGGCGGCAGCCGGCCCATCATGTGATGCGCCAGCCGCTTGACCATCGGCATGTAGTGCGTGAGCAGTTCGCTTTTTTCGCTTTTTCCGCTTGCGGTGTACATAGGATTCTAGGATTACCCCCTTCTACAGGCTTCCATCAGACGACCGCCTTCGATCACGCGCTGCATGAAGCCCCCGACGTTACCCAGGCTGACCGGCTGGGGCCAGCGCAACAGGCCATCGGCCAGTTTGCGGAACTGCGAGGTGGATTGCGCGACCGGAAAGGCATCCACCACCGAGGTGCGCAAGCGGTTGGCGCGATTCAGGCGCTCGTCCAGCGGGATATAGCCAAGGTAATCAACCGACACACTCAAATAGCGCTCGGCCGTCTGCGCAAAGTTGGTGGCGACGGCTTGCGCCTGCTCGGGCGATTCGATGCGGTTGAGCAGCAGGCGGAACTGGCGCTTGCCAAAATTTTGCGACAGCCGCTTCACCAGGGTGTAGGCCTGCGTGATGGCGGTGTTGCCAGGCGGCAGCACCACCATGATTTCGGAGGCGGCCAAGCCCAGCGGCAGCGCGTCGGGATCGGTGGCTTCTTCCATGTCCACCAGCACCACGTCGACCCCGCACTGCAGCTGGGTGAAACTTTTTGCCAGCCATTCCTGGTCGCGTTCGGATAACTGACCAAGGCGGCTGAAACCGCCGCCGATCGGCAGCACCTGCACGTTATCGGGGCCGGTGAGGATCAGCGCATCCAGCGTGCAACGCCCGGCCAGAACATCCATCACGTCGTGGCGCGGCGTCAATCCGAGCGCGGCTGCAGCGCCCTGCCCTTTGTGGCTCTGGTCGATGATGAGCACGTCGCGCCCGCCGCGCGCCAGCGCCACGGCCAGGTTGGCGGTGGCGGCGGTTTTGCCTGCGCCCTGCTGCCCCGACATCACGGTAATGACCTGAAACCCGGCCTGGCCCAGCCCCAGCAAGCTGCGCAGTCCGGCGGCCTGATCGCTGTTGAATTTGTCGCCTTTGAAATCAGCCATGGGACACCGCGCTTTCGCGATGCTGGGTCGGCTGGCTGGACAGAGCGAACGCCAGTTCGCTGTCGTCGAGCTGCCAGGGCGAGGACAGGGTGCGCGTCTTGAACGCTCGATGGATCAGGTATTGGCGATTGGCCAGGTGCAGGTCTTCGGGCACGCGCTGGCCGGTTGCCAGGTAATGCACGTTCAGCTGGTGACGAATCGCGCAGTCGAGCGCGGGGCCGAGGCTGGCGGCTTCGTCGACTTTCGACAGGATGCAGCCATCGAGCCCGCGCGACTGGTAGGCGCGCACCACTTCGTCCAGCGTGTCGCCGTGGCTGGTGGCATTCAACAACAGCAGGCGCTTGATCGGGTGCTCGGCCTGGCACAGCATTTCCACCTGCTCGGCCACCGCCTGATCGCGCTGGCTCATGCCGACGGTGTCGATCAGCACGGTGTGCTTGTTGCGCAGCTCTTTCAACGCAATGCGCAAATCGGCCGCGTCGCGCACCGCATGTACGGTCACGCCCAGAATCTTGCCGTAAATACGCAGCTGCTCGTGGCCGCCAATCCTATAGCTGTCGGTGGTGAGCAGCGCCAGTTTGGCGGCGCCGTGACGCACCACAAAACGCGCGGCCAGCTTGGCGGTGGTAGTGGTCTTGCCCGCCCCGGTCGGCCCCATCAGGGCGAACACACCGCCGCCGTCGAGCATGTCGGTTTCGTTCTGCATCACCTGCAGGCGCTTCATCAGCGTGTTGCGCATCCAGGTCTGCGCCTGTTCGGTGTCGCTGCGCGCTTCGCCGCGCGGCAGGCTGTCCAGCAACTCGCGCGCCAGGGTGGCGCTGAAGCCCGCTGCCAGCATGTAACGCATCAAGGTAGCACCCGATGGGTCGCGCCCGGGCAGATCGCGCCAGGCCAGATCGGCCAGCTGGTTCTCCAGCCGCGATTGCATCATCTTGATTTCGCTGATGACGCTTTTGGCCAGCTGGGCGCCGTCCTCGCTGGGCAGGGCAACCCGCTCGACCAGCCGGCGTTTGAAGCTGACTTCAGGATTCGGCTCGGACTGCAAGTCCGCCGCTGTTTCCCGCGGCATCGGAGCCGGAGCCGGGCGCGGCGTCGGCATATCCACCACCGGCGGCGCCATCGCGGCGATGTCTTCCGCCGGGATTGCCAGCACCTCCACCCCGCCTTCGACGGCGCGATTCGAGAGGATGACGGCATCGGGTCCGAGCACTTCGCGCAACTGGCGCATGGCTTCACGGGATGTTTTGGCGACGATACGTTTGACGTTCATGCTGCTCCTCCTACAAGGGAAGTGACTTTGATGTGTTTGCCTTCGGGTACTTCAGCGTGCGAAAGCACTTTGAGTTGCGGCACGGTGCGCCGCAGAAAACGTGCAAGCAAGGGACGCAGTGCAGCTGGCGTCAACAATACGGGGGGATGGCCCAAGGCTTCTTGCCGCTGGGTCGAGGTCTGGGTGCGTTCCAGCAAGGCATCGGCAAGGCCGGGTTCCATCGCGGCAGCGTCGCTGCCGGCCTGCAGGGTCTGCATCAGCAAACGCTCCAGGCCTTGATCGAGTGCAATCACCGGCAGTTCGCCGACCGAGCCGTAAATCTGCTGCACGATCGAGCGGCCCAGTGCCACCCGCACCAGCGCAGTGAGTTCGCTCGGGTCCTGTACGCGTGCGGCTTCTTCCAGCAAGGTGTCGATGATGGAACGCATGTCGCGGATCGCCACGCCTTCGATCAGCAGGTTTTGCAGCACTTTTTGCACGGTGGAAAGCGACAGCATTTTCGGCACCAGGTCTTCCACCAGTTTGGGCGCGCTTTTGCCCAGGTGGTCGAGCAGCGCCTGCGTTTCCTGGCGCCCCAGCAGTTCAGCCGCATGCTGCGTGACCAGATGGTTCAGATGGGTTGCGATCACGGTACCGGGATCCACCACGGTGTAACCCATCGCCTGAGCCTGGTCGCGCAACTCGGACTCGATCCACACGGCGGGCAGACCGAACGCGGGGTCGCGCGTGGCCACACCGGGCAACGTCCCGGTGATGCTGCCCGGATCGATCGCCATAAACAGTCCGGTGCGCACTTCGCCGCTGCCGATTTCCACGCCTTTGAGGGTAATGCGATAGCTGTTCGGGCTGATTTCGAGATTGTCCCGAATATGCACGGCGGGCGGCAGGAAGCCGATTTCGCGGGCGAATTTTTTGCGGATGCCCTTGATGCGGCGCACCAGTTCACCGTCTGCGGCATTGTCCACCAGCGGAATCAGGCGATAGCCGACTTCCAGCCCGAGGGTGTCGATCGGTGCGACATCCTCCCAACTGGCTTCCTGCGCTTCGACCGTCGCAACCGGAGCCGACTGCACATCCAGCGGTATTTCCTTCTTTTGCTGGCTGCTTCTCCTGGCCAGCCAGAGCATGCCGCCCGCCAGCAACAGGAAAGAAACGTGCGGCATCCCCGGAATCGTCCCCATCATGCCGAGAATCACGGCGGTGATGTACAACGCCTGGGTCTTGCTGAAGACGTTGGACAGCACCTGCCCCGCGATGTCTTCTTCGGTGCTGACGCGGCTGACTATGAGGCCAGCGGCAATTGAAATCACCAGTGCCGGGATCTGTGCCACCAAACCATCGCCAATCGCCAGCAAGGTGTAGTTGCGCGCGGCATCGGCCAGCGACATGTCGTGCTCCATCAGGCCGATGATGAGACCGCCGACGATGTTGATCACCAAAATCAGGATGCCGGCGATGGCGTCGCCGCGCACAAATTTCGAGGCACCGTCCATCGAGCCGTAAAAGTCGGCTTCTTGCGCTACTTCAGCGCGGCGGCGACGGGCTTCGTCCTCGTCGATCAAACCGGCATTGAGGTCGGCATCGATCGCCATTTGTTTGCCGGGCATGGCGTCCAGGGTGAAGCGCGCGCTGACCTCGGCAATGCGCCCGGCGCCCTTGGTGATCACGATGAAGTTGATCACCACCAGAATGACAAACACGATGATGCCCACCGTGTAATCGCCGCCGACCAGAAAATGGCCGAACGCTTCGATCACCTTGCCCGCCGCATCCGGCCCGGTATGGCCTTGCAACAGCACGACGCGGGTCGACGCGACGTTGAGCGACAAGCGCAGCAAGGTGGACAGCAACAGCACCGTGGGAAAGGCGGCGAAATCGAGCGCTTTCTTGGTCGACAAACTCACCAGCAACACCATGATCGAGAGCGCGATGTTGAAGGTGAACAGAATATCCAGCATGAACGTCGGCAATGGCAGCACCAACATCGCCAGGATCAGGACGATGAAGAGCGGTGCCGCCAGCGAGCGGGCGTTGGCCGCACTGAACATGTTTGAAAAACTCAGTGTGCCGTTCATACGGTTGCCTGCAACGGGTCAAGTTCGGGCGGAACCGGCAAGCGGGTCGGTGCATTGGGATAGACCCCGCCCACCTGCTGGAAATGGCGCAGCTGAAACACGTAGGCCAACACTTCGGCCACGGCTGCGTAAAGTGTGGCGGGGATTTCATCGCCGAGTTCGGTGTGACGGAACAAGGCACGCGCCAGCGGCGGCGCTTCCAGCAAAGGCACCTTGTTCTCGGCGGCCAGTTCGCGAATTTTGGCGGCGACAGCGTCGGCGCCTTTGGCCACCACGCGCGGCGCGCCCATTTTGCCTTCGCTGTATTTGAGCGCGACGGCGTAATGGGTCGGGTTGGTCACCACCACATCGGCTTTCGGCACTTCGCTCATCATGCGGCGACGAGCAACTTCGCGCTGCTGGGCGCGGATGCGCCCCTTGACCTGCGGGTCGCCTTCCGATTCCTTGGCGTCCTGGCGCAGCTCCTCTTTGGTCATTTTCAGCTTGTCGTAGTGGTGCCAGAGTTGATACGGCAAGTCCAGCACGACGATGAAAATCATCGCGCCCGAGGCCAGCAGAAACACCTTGCCGATCAGGTCGCCCATGTGCTGGATGGCCGTGGCAGGGGACTCCAGATTGAGCGAGAAAATGGCGTCAAGGTTGGACCAGATCAGCCAGGTCGCCACCACGCCGAGCAATCCCACCTTGCCCAGCGACTTGACCAGTTCAACCAGCCCCTGGCTGGACAGAATGCGTTTGATGCCCGACATCGGACTCAAGCGGGTGAAGTCTGGTGTAAACGCCTTGGTGCTGAACAACCAGCCGCGCAACAGCAAGGGCGGAGCCAGTGTGGCGGCCACGATCAGTGCAAGGAAAGGCGCCAATGCCAGCGCTGCCTCAAAAAACTGGCTCGACAGCTGCTTCATGACATGCGAACTATCACGCGCGATGGATGGCTCAAACTGCAAGCCGCCGCGCACAATCCCGGACAGGGTATGACCCAACCCGCTGGCCATCATCCACATCGCCGAGCCACCCGTCATGAGCACGACAAACGTAGCCAGCTCACGCGATTGAGGCACCTGGCCATCTTCGCGCGCTTTGTCCAATCGCTGTTGCGATGGGGCTTCGGTCTTTTCCTGATCGCTTCCTTCAGCCATCCCTGATTTCACCTGTAGAGGACGCCCGTCATGCGTATCGAATCGAGACGGGCTTTCTTAGGTTGGATTATTGGTCATGCCCGGGGCGGGCAATCAGGGGAATACAACGGGTTTTAGCCTGCTATTTAGCGCCAGGCGGCGCGTGCGACTCAGTTCGCTGCAGGCGCAGCGTGAGCTTTGTCGAGCGTGTCACGCACGGCAGCGTCATCTGCCATGCTTGCGCCACTGGCCTCTTTGGTGATCGCCTCTTCTGTGCGTTTGTTCATGACGATGATGCTGATGCGACGGTTGACCGGATCGAATGGCCCAGCCTGGTTGAACGGAACGGAAGAGGCCAATCCGACTACGCGCAGCATTTTCGCTTCGTCCATGCCGCCAGCGACCAGTTCGCGCCGCGAGGCATTGGCCCGATCGGCCGACAGTTCCCAGTTGCTGTAGCCGCGCCCGCCGTTGGAATAGGGCGTGGCATCGGTGTGGCCCGACAGGCTGACGCGGTTCTGCACGTCATTCAGCACTTTGCCGATTTCCCGCAAGATCACCTTGGTATAAGGCTGCAACTCAGCACCCGCCAGGTTGAACATGGGCCGGTTCTGCTCGTCAACAATCTGAATGCGTAGCCCTTCGCTCGTGATATCGAGCAATAGCTGGCGCTTGAACTGCTTGAGCGTGGGATTGGCGTCGATTTCAGCTTCCAGACGCCCTTTCAGCGTTTTGAGCTTTTCTGCCTCAACCCGCTCGAGCTCAGCCTTGGCCGCCTCCAAAT
>JAAPAA010000244.1 GCA_012274165.1 Thiobacillaceae bacterium | reverse complement strand
TACCGCTGGCGCGTGTCCAATCCCGTGGCGATCGAACGTCGACCTGCTGACTATCGACTCACCGGAAAGATAGCTAAATGAGAACTTGTCCGTTCTGCAATTCCGGTCTCAACCAACCCCATTAAATTAATTCTTAAGTAGTAGTAGCGCGAGCGCCGATCTCTGCGCGCTCTGAAAGAGGTAACTCGCGTGCGCGTTTAAGTCGGTGAGCACTCACTCCATACCAGTATCGACGTCGCCTTTTGGAACGTCCGGACCTCGGCCTTCGGTGGTCGCCCCGTCGAGTACCTGCGCCCGATTTATGCGGATGGCCTCCGGGTGCTCGCGCCTGATCTCGGCTTCGGTGTACGCCACTGCGGTGCTGATCCACCCTTCGGACGCTTGGATTCGCCACCGCCATTTCTTGACTTGCATGGCGGCGCATCGTGCAGGTAGCGAGTGGCACGCCGCGCTGGGTATGCACCTATCGTCGTGTAGCCAACTACCACGGGTGTGCTGAATAATCCCGTCCTTGACCAACTCTGCCTCAAGAGGGCAACGCATGGGCTTCCTTGTCTCGGCATTCTGAGACAAGTGTAACTAAACTTAACGGACAATGCCATCAATGGACAACCCCGAATCCGCCATGAACAAGGCCACGATCGCACGACGCAGCGGGGGCCCTCGCTCAGCCAGCGGCAAGGCTGTTGCGTCCCGGAACGCGCTGAAAACCGGGGTCGCCACCATTCTGTGGATCGACGAATCAGAGCAGGCGCGCTACGAAGATCTGGTGGCGCAGTTGGCCGCCGAGTACAGCCCACAAGGCTCGACGCTGGCGCTGTTGATCGAGCATCTGGCCCTGGCTCAGCAGAGTCAAAGGAGTGGCGCGCCGCGGCGCGCTGAAGGAGATCCTGGAACAAGGCCAGCTCACGGACATCCCTGAAGCGCTGAAGCGTGCGTCGCTAACCGGGAGCGAGCGCTCGGCTTCAGGCCGAATTCACCCGATGTTCATGGGCGGCGAATACTTGGCGGCGGCCAAGCAAGGGGAGATCGAAATCGCCCGCATCTCCCATCAAGTCCACCACCTACGACGTCACCAGCCTCTACGCCCGACGAAGCGGCAAGCGCATTCACTATCGGGTGGTGGACGAATACGAAGGTGGAACCCTCAGTGGCCGCGCCACGCGCACATCGGTGCGGCCGCTACACGATGGGGCAGATGATCAAGTTCTTCCTGGGTGCCTGGGACCTCTGCGGGTGCCTGGAATGCAACTACGAGAACGATGTCGACGGGATGCTGGACTTCTTCGACGGGGAGTCGCAGTTCTACCCTTGCTTCGACCCGTCGCTGCGGCAGATTGTTGGCAAACGCTTTGCGATACCAAAGGATCCGTAATTTGCGGCTTCGGGGCTATGCGCTCCTGCACATGCCGTCGGCCGCCACCGAGTTCCTCGAACCCGAGAGTTGCACAACAACGCCTTCCACTCTGAGCTCTGCCGCACCGCCGCCAACCGCGGACCGCCGGTGCTGCATTACTTGACTCATACTATGGATAGATATTTGCCTGTTCACTATAGTATGAGGCATTCTGATGGATTTAGATGGCTCAAACTCACATTTGTTGGCCTATACTATAGACAAATATGCGAATATTGATAACAGTATAGTGCATCGTGCCTAGAACATTTCAACGTCCGTTTCCTTCTGCTGTCAAGCAATCCCAGGCTCTGGGCGAGCGGATAAGGCTTGCCCGGCTGCGGCGTAAGCTCTCGACGATTCTGTTCGCCGAGCGCATCGGCGTATCGCGCGAGACACTTCGCCGGCTGGAGGCCGGTGAGTCCAACATCGCGATGGGCACCTACCTACGCGCGCTTCGCGTGCTCGGGTTGGACAAGGACATCGACGCGGTCGCGCGCGATGACGAGCTGGGCCGAAAGCTCCAGGACTTAGCGCTCACGGGCGCGCCGCGCGCAACGTCGATCCGCCGCACATCGAGCTCTCGCGCACGGGCAGGAAGTGAACCCACCGGCGGCGAGCGCCTGGGCGATACCCCCTCCGCCACAGACCGCGATGGCGACTAAGCAGGAACGCCAGGTCGTCGAGGTGCACTTGGATGCACCCGAGCTCCTGCCTGCCCAAAGGGTCGGAACGCTGTACCGACACGAGGTCCGCACGGACGCGCCGGTACCGTTCGAATACGACCCTCGCTGGCTCAAGCACGCGCAGGCGTTCATGCTCGACCCGCGGCTGGACCTCTGGAAGGGCGAGCAGCACCCGCCGGGGGCCGCAACCGCTTTCGGCATCCTCATGGATTCCGCGCCAGACCGCTGGGGACGCGTTCTCATGGAACGGCGCGAAGCCTTGGCAGCTGAGCGCGAAGGGCGACCGATACGAAGGCTCAAGGACATGGACTTTCTGATGGGCGTGCACGACCTTACCCGGATGGGTGCCCTGCGCTTTAAGAGCCCGGGCCCGCAGCAGCCGTTCCTGGACAACAGCCCCAACGCCGCGCCGCCGGTCACGGACTTGAAGACCATCGCGGCCATTAGCCGGCGCATCGAAGAGCCTGGAATCGAAAAACTCCCGGAGTACGAGCAGTGGCTCGCGATGCTGATTGCGCCGGGAACGTCCCTGGGCGGGGCGCGGCCCAAGGCGAATTTCCGCCAACCAAATGGCGACCTATGGCTTGCGAAATTCCCGGCCAGGGACGACCGCTATGACGTGGGCGGCTGGGAGTACGTGGTGCACCAGCTCGCGCACCGCGCCGGCATCACCGCTCCAGTCGCACGCCTGGAGCGCCTGACCGACCAGTACAGCACGTACTGCGTCTCACGCTTTGACCGCAGGGGCGCCGATCGGCGGATGTACGCGTCGGCCATGACGATGCTCGAACACCAGGACGGCGACACCGGCGCCAGCTACGTCGAGCTGGCGCAGTTCATCTCCGACAACGGCGCGCAAGGCCACATTGACGCGGATCTGGAAGAGTTATTTCGCAGGGTCGTCTTCAACGTCATGGTGGGAAATCGCGACGATCACCTTCGAAACCACGGCTTCATCCGAGAGTCGTCGGGCTGGCGACTGGCGCCGGCCTTCGACGTGAACCCGAACTTGGCCAAGACGGAGCACTCGCTCACACTGGATGGCGCCAGCGCGACACCAAGCCTGAAGCTCGTGCTGCAGACGGCCGAGTGGTACCGCTGCGAGGACAGCGCGCATCGAATCATCGACGATGTTCACGCCGCCGTGTGCACCTGGGCGCAGGAGGCAGAGCGCACCGGCCTGCCCTCGCTGGAAATCCGTCGCATGGAAGCCGTGTTCCTTCAGGCCTAAGCCCACAGTCGATCGGCACACGGGCAGCGCGCGGCTGCACGTTAGGGCCGCAGGTGGTCGCGCGCGGACAGGCAAGACGCACGGCGTATGCCGCGCGGCGCACCGTCCGGGGTACGCTTGAGAGCTTGCCACTGTTTCGGATCGATGAGCGGGGTCGCGCCCATGAAGCGGCCACCCTCATTCCGACTTACCCGAACGGATGCGCACTCGAATACCGAGAGCCTTTCGCATGGCCACTCGATGAGGACATGGAAGACGGCTGGTTTGACGGCCTGCCGTACCCCTTGGAGGACATGCGGCCACAGGGATTTCTCGGACGGCACTTCGCCCGGCACTACGCCAGCATGTTGCAGGTGAACGAGGACCCGCAACACTGGTCCGAGGACGACACCCTCTACGCCCTTGCTTTGCTAGGGAGTGACCAGCCGGGCTGATACATCCTGGGCGAGACGGCACTGCGTCGCTGGCTTACCCAGGCACAGCAGGATCCCGCGGGGGTGGACGAAGCGAATGTTCAGGATTCCTATCTGGCCCTCGCCGAAAACTCGATGGCGCTCGGTGTGGCCGGCTCATCCGCCGGCGGGGAGTTTCCTAAGTTCACGGCCGTGCGCCGGCGCGGCGGGGCGTTCTGCCATGTCATCGTGAAGTTCTCCGGCTCGGACAACTCGCCGGGAACCCAGCGCTGGTCGGACCTGCTCGTGTGCGAGAACCTGGCGCTCAACGCACTTGTCACGCACCTGCGCCTGCCCGCGGCACGCAGTCACATCTATCGGGCCGGTGTGCGCACGTTCTTGGAAGTGGAGCGATTTGACCGTCACGAGGCGCACGGACGCTCGCCGGTGTGTTCCTGGGCTTCGCTTAATGGTGCGTTATTTGGCCTGGGTGGCAAGCCCTGGACAACCGCGGCGCAGGCACTTCGCGAGAAGGGGGTCATTGACGAGACGGCGCGCGACAGCATTGAGCTGCTGTGGCACTTCGGTCAACTCATTGCCAACAGCGACATGCATGAGGGCAACTTGTCCTTTCTTCCGGGACTGCGCGTGGCCCCCGCGTACGACATGCTGCCCATGCTCTACGCGCCGGTGCGCGGGGTGGAACTTCCTCCGCGCTCGTTCGAGCCCGCGCTTCCCCTGCCGGCTGAGCGCACTCACTGGCAGGCTGCAGCCACGGCTGCACAACAATTTTGGAACGACGCCTCGCAGGACAATCGCGTTAGCGCGGTTTTCCGCGACACCTGCGCCCGCAACGCGCGGCACTTGACCGACCTTCTTGATCGGCTGTGAGCCCCTTGGAGCCCTCGCTCGCGACCTTGTGCCTTGCCAAGGGCGCGCAGCGAGCTCCTGGATTGGTTGCCAGGCCTAGCCTTGGGTTTCACAGTAATAACGGTAGGTATTGGCCGGACTATCACTGAATGTCCCCGAAGACATTCGGACTGCCGCACGGGGACGACAATTCAGACCAAGACCACGACGTCGCTGTACTTCGCCAAGACTTCGTCGACCGTGACGAGCTTCAAGGGCTCGACCAATGCCTGGGCAATCAGGAGCAAGTCGAACGGGTCGTTGTGGTGCAGCTCAAGCTTCGCCACACCAGCCGCATGCCTTGCGCTGACGAGATTCGGCGCGCAAGCCCCTCGCTTTAGCCATGGG
>JAAPAA010000243.1 GCA_012274165.1 Thiobacillaceae bacterium | reverse complement strand
CGCGCTTCCTCTGCGTGATGTCTTCCTTCACCGCCACATAGTGGCTGATCGACCCGTCGGGCTGATACAGCGGCGTGACGGTGGCAAACTCCACATACTCGCTGCCGTCTTTCCTGCGGTTGTAGAACTCGCCCTTCCACGACCGGCCCCCGTCCAGCGCATCCCACAGGGCGCTGTAGGTCTCGGGCGGCGTGTGCCCCGACTGCAGGATGCGCGGATTTCTGCCGATGACATCCTCGCGGCTGTACCCGGTGGTCTGGACAAAGCCCTCATTCACGTAGTCGATGCGCCCTTCCAGGTCGGTAATGACAATGCTCTCGGGACTTTGTTCCACCGCCAATGAAAGCTTGCGCAGCTCCCGCTCGGCCGCCAGCCGCTGCGTGATGTCGCGGACGACGGCGATCTGGCCGCTGTCCTTCCCGTCTGCGTCCCGCAGGCGAGTCACGGACGTCTCCACCGGTATCGCCCCGCCACCGCGCACGACATGGATCAGTTCGCCGCGCCAGCGGCCGGTCTCGCGAAGAGCCGCCGTCGCGATGCCGTCGTCTTCTGGGTGCAGCCAGCGCCTTTGGAACAGGCGAGTGACCGGAAGACCGACCACCTCGCCGGTTGAGACGCCATAGAGCCCCTCGGCGGCTTCGTTCAGGTAAGTCAGGCGCCGCTCTTCGTCCACGACGAAGATCGCGTCGCTGACCTGCGCGAGCAATTCGCCGCGCAAGCGGTTCGATTGTGCGTCCAGTCCCTGCAGCGCAAAGATCCGCGGGCCGGCCGCGGCATTCTCCACCAGCGAATCGACCTCACCGGTGCGAATGGCGCGCAATGCCTCCTCCGTCTCTTCGAGCCGCGCGCGCAGTGCCTCGTTTTGCGCGAGCAGCGCCTGTTCGGAGCGTGGGTTGTCTTTCATTGCGCGATCCGAAGTGTCATGCCGGGGGCGTTTTCTTGTCCTGCAGTTTGCGCAAATCCAGCCCGACCAGGATTCGCTCGGTCTGCGACATGTCGCCGATGAAACGGCGCAAGGGCAACGGCAGCTTCTTGATCAAAGTCGGCGTGGCGATGATCTGATCGCCCGCCGCCAGCGCCGGGTGCTGCGAGATGTCCACCACTTCCAGCTCGTAGCGCCCATGCAGATGTTCTTCGCAAATCTTGCGGATGTTGACAATCGCGCGCATGGAGCGCGGCGTGGCGCCGATGACGTAGAGCCGCAGGAGGCAGGGGCCCGTGTCCTCAGCCGCGGCGGCCTCAAAGGCGGCGACGCTGTCCGCGGCAGGATCGTTCTTCTTCATGGCGAGTTACGCATTCAACGGCAAGAGGTCAAGACCGACGAGCACGCGTTCTTCGTTGGAAAGGTCGCCGATGATCTTCTTGATCGGCTCGGGCAGGAGGCGCACCAGCGTCGGCACAGCGAGGATCTGGTCTCCGGCGGCCAGCTGCGGCGTCTTCAGCAGATCGACGATCTCGATGCGGTATCGCCCGGCGAGGTGCGTCTCGCAGATGCGCTGGAGGTTCGCCAGGGCCGCGACGGATGCCGTCGTGCGGCCCGCAACGTATAGCCGCAGCTCGAAGGCGGCCGCGGTCGTGCCGTCCGATGGTTCTTGCCGGGAGGCCGGGGTTTTCATCGGCTGGCCTTGATTACCCCTTTGCCGCTCTTCATGCCGCCGCGCAGGTCCGCCATCGCGTTCGCATCTTGCTGCGTACTCTTTTCCTTGAAAGTCTCCTGGGCAATGGCGAACTGCACTTCCGCCGCCTCCGCGTCGCCCTCGGCCTGGAGTGCCGCGATCTGAGCCTCGATGGCTTTTCGCTTGCTAGCGAGCTGCCTCAGCTTGCGCTCGTGGTCCTGTTCGCGCAGCTCAATGGCGGTGCGCTCGCTCGCCGCCTGCGCCACGCGCGCCGTGCCGGTGAGCACGCGATCGCCGCCCAGATAGACATCGACAAGGTCGATTCCGGCATCGCTCAGGACAAATTCGCGCACCTGGTTCGAGTGCGCCATACCGCGCGATTTCAGCACGTAGATCGTGCGGTTGCGCTCGCCGTTGAACTCCACATTGCGCAGAAGCAGCCACGTGTCCATCAGCGATGACACGCCAAGCAGCGAAGCCTCCGGTGCCTCTGTCGGTCCGTCGCCGGAGGTCAGGCTTGTGAAGATCGATGTGATTTGCTCGCGTTTGAGGAAATCGATCAGCCGCATGAGAGTCGGCTTGACATCCGCCTCGCCGCGGTCGAACGTGAGACTGCTGATCGGATCGACGATGATGACGCTCGGTCGAAAGGCGAGCACCGTGTCGTGCATCATCACCAGATGCTGTTCCAGGCCCTGCATTGTCGGACGTGACGAGTGAATCTGGAGCAGCCCTTTCTTCACCCACGGCGCGAGGTCGATGCCGATGGAGCGCATGTTGCGCAATATCTGAGCGGGCGATTCCTCGTAGGCGACGATCAGCGCGCGCTCGCCGCGACGGCACGATGCATCGGCGAATTTCGCTCCGATGCTGCTCTTGCCCGTACCCGGCGAACCGGTCACCAGTACGCTGGTGCCGCGGTAGACGCCCTTGCCGCCGAGCATCTCATCGAGCCGGGGGATGCCTGAGGTCATGCGGTCGCCGGAGGCCTTGTGATCGAGTTGCAGCGAGGTGATCGGCAACACCGAGAGCCCGTGCTCGCCGATGATGAAAGGGAATTCGTTCGTCCCGTGCGCCGAGCCGCGATACTTCATCACGCGCAGCCGCCGGGTACTAATCTGCTCGCGCATCCGCTGGTCGAGCACGATCACGCAGTCGGCCACATACTCCTCCAGCCCGTAGCGCGTAAGCGAATCCTGCCCGCGCTCGCCGGTGATGATGGCCGTCATGCCGCGATCCTTCAGCCAGCGGAACAGGCGGTGCAATTCCGCGCGGAGAATCGCGTGATTGGGCAGCTCCGAGAACAGCGCCTCCAGGGTATCGAGTACCACGCGCTTGGCGCCGATGGAATCGATGGCGTGCCCGAGCCGGATGAAAAGGCCCTCCAGGTCATACTCGCCCGCCTCCTCGATCTGACTGCGCTCGATGACGACGTGGTCGAGCACGATCTTCTTCTGCGCCACCAGCTTCGCGAGATCGAAACCTATCGAGCGCACATTGGCCGTGAGCTCCGCCGCATTTTCCTCGAACATCATGAAGACACCCGGCTCGCCGAACTCCGACGCGCCGCGTATAAGGAACTCCAGGGACAACATGGTCTTGCCGCTTCCCGCGCTGCCGCACACGAGCGTGGGCCGCCCTGCTGGCAGACCGCCGGCGGTGATCTCATCGAGGCCGGTAATGCCGGTGCGGCATTTTGGGATCCCGCGATCAGCGGGAGTTGCGGGCTTGGTGGAGGGCTTTGTCTTCATGTTCCGTCTCGATGAGCCGGTGGTGAGCAAGGCGCCGGCACAACACCGTTACACAATTTTTATTGTGCGCGGGGCGCGTCACCGGCGGGCCCTCCGCACTTGATGCAGGTCAAACGTACGTTAGTTGCGCGACGGCTCGCGCGTTCGGCCCCATAGCTGCGCCCACCTGAGCACTGTGATCACAGTCGTGCTCTGCGACGCCATTTGCGGCGCCGAAGGTGGAGCAAGGCGCCGGACAGTCTGATGGCGCTGAGCCGGACTTTCAGCGCGGCGCGGTACTGACGTTTATGCGATAAAAGGATTAGGGAATTGACGTAGATTCGTTTGATGTGAGATCCCTGCTCCTCCATACCGGTCGGTCGTCAGTGCCCGCTCCTGGCCGAAAATCGCCGAACTCGAAGCGCGAACGGGAGCAGACGACCCGACGCGGAAGTCACGAGGAAATCATCATGTCAGCGATGAGCCCTTGGACGAAGAGCGAACGAATTTCAAGACACGCGCTTGGACATTCGCCCCGGTCTCAGCTGCACCCCCGAAGACTTTCCACCAGGTGGGGCCTGCGGGAAACGCGCGCGACATTGAGCTTCGAGGTCGCGCACCATCCCTGCCACGTGGTCAAGAACTGCGCGAACGCGCGGCTGCCTCAAAGAAGGTGCCCGATAGAGGGCACTGAGCACCGGAGGCCCGAGGGACGACCAGTCAAGCAGGACGGGCTCAAGCCGGCCACTGACCAGATGTGGCCAGACCGACAGATCTGCAAACCGCGAGATGCCGTGTCCTTGGAGGACTGCTTCCAAGATGACGTCCCGGCTCTCGCTCACGAGGTAGCCACTCACCGCAACGTTCTCGGTGATGCCGTCTCTGCCGAAGTGCCAGAGGTCGATCACAGTACCTTCCGGGCTGCGGACCTGCAGGCACGGGTGCTCGTTGAGGTCGCGGGGTTTCTGCGGCCGGCCGTGCCGCGCCAGATATTCCGGTGATGCGCAGACCAGCAGCCGCGTCTGTGCAAGTGGCCGCTGGACCAGGTCAACGAGCTCCGGAATGCCCAGAGCAAACAGCAGGTCCACGCCGGCGCCGTCCGAGTTCGTAATCTGCAACGCCTCAAGCGGACGCAGGTCCACCTGGATTGCGGGATGCGCAGAGTGAAAACGGTGGAACGCAGGAACGAGGATCAGGCGCGAAAAGAGCTGGGGAGCTCGAACGATCACCGTGCCTGACTCCCTTCGGTTGGACGCAGTGGCAGCTTCATATGCTCGCGACAGGCTGTCCAGGGCCGGCCTGCTGTCATCAAGAAAGCTTTCACCGACCGAAGTCAGCACAAGCCCGTGAGTGGAACGGTCAAACAGCCGTGCGCCCAAGCTGGCCTCAAGCGCTGCGATGGATTTCATGACGGCAGGGACCGTCACGGCGCAAGTGCGTGCTGCAGCCGAGAAGCTTCCCCCCTGGGCCGCAGCAACGAAATACTCAAGTGCCCTCAGCCGGTCCAGTCCCATATTCGCCCCTGTTCTGCTCTTACCCGCGGTAAGAGCCGCCTTGTTCCGCCGTATTCTTTCCGATCCTGGCTGCGTTGCCTACTATTCGTGCATGTCATGCGCCGCATGACGACCTGAGAAGGGATCTGCCATGAAACGTCGAATCTTTGTCCAGTCGGTCGTCGCCGGGCTCGCATCGGGTTCTCACGTGAGTTGGAGCCAGTCTGATCAGCGGCCGATCCGACTGCTGGTCCCGTTCGCCGCAGGCGGGCCCTCGGATCAGGTCGCTCGGGCGCTCGTCCAAGGGATCGCCCCTGACATGAGCCGCCCGATCATCATCGACAACCGACCGGGTGCTGACGGTTTGATTGCCGCGCGCGCTGCGCTGGCGGCGGGAGATGGATCGACCTTGCTCTGGGTTCCATCGTCCCTGGTGGGTGTGGGCCAACTTGCGAAGCCGCCTCTCGATGTCGCTGCTGAATTCACGGCAATTAGCGGCATCGGACATCTTGCCTTCGGCATGTTCACCACCGAACAGCTGCCCGTGGCAAGCGTCGCCCAGTTCGTCGAGTTCGCGCGATCCCGTCCGGGCCAACTGAACTTCGCCAGCAGCACCGGCAGCGAACTCATGGCCGCGAACCAGTTCATGCGTGCAACGGGCGTGCAACTTGTCAGGGTTCCCTACAAGGGCGCGTCGCAGGCGATGCCGGACTTGCTGGTAGGACGCGTGCACGTCATGTTCGGGCCACTGGCGGCCGCTCTTCCCCAAGTGAGAGAAGGCAAGCTCAAGCTGCTGGCAACCCTCCTCACAGGGCGCACCGTCCTGGCCCCGGAGACCCCCACCATCGCCGAGGCGGGATACCCGTCCGTGCATGTACCGACCTGGCAAGCTGTTTTCGCACCGGGCAAGCCCGACCCCGCCTTTGTGAACAAGCTCGCACAGGACTGCAGTGCTGCACTCTCCCGCTCCGCCTTGCGGTCAGAGCTCGAATCCAGGGCCGTCATGGTTGATGTCATCGGTCCTGCGGACATGCAAGTCCGCGCGAGTGCTGATCGTGCGGACTGGGCGCAGCTCATTCGCGAATACCAACTGGAAACGACTTGACCACTGCAGCGGCAGACCGCAGCCGGTTGCTCGCCCTGATCGGCAGCAGCTGGCGAACGCAGGCCATTTACGCGATGGTATTGCTCGGAATTGCGGACCGGCTCTGCCAGGGCGACCCTGTCGGACTGCAAGAGCTCGCTACAGAAGTCGGCGCAGACCAGGGCGCCCTGCGGCGCTTGCTTCGGGGCCTTCGCGTTCTGGGCCTGATTCGAGAGAGCGACGCGGGCTTCGCGCTGACACCGATGGGCCAGTTGCTGAATTCTGGCGACGGGGGTGAGTCCCTCGCGGACTGGGTGCGATGGTGGGCGGGCGACCTCCAGTGGCGAACGTGGGGAGCTCTGACCGAAGCTGTTCGCGAAGGCCGCCCCATGCGAGAGCGCTTCGCGCCAGCCAGCGGCTACGAGGTTCACGCCGCTTCAGCCGGTGCGGCTCACGTCTTTCACTCGGCGATGGCGCAGCTCTCAGCGGCAGTCGGACCGGCAGTGATTGCGTGCCTGCGCGGCGCGGCTGCTTGCAAGGTCATCGATATCGGGGGAGGACGTGGCGAGCTGCTCGGCCAGGTGCTACTGGCCCGTCCCGAAACGACTGGTGTTCTGCTCGAGCAGAACCACGCGCTCCCCACGGCTCGGGAGCATCTGACGCAGGTCGGCGTCATCGCCCGCTGCACCGTAGCGCAGGGGGATTTTTTCCGCGAAGTGCCTGCGGGCGCAGACATCTATCTGCTGAAAAGCATCCTCCACAACTGGGCAGACGCCCAGGCCGAACGTTTGCTGCGCGAGTGCAGGCGGGCGATGAAGGCCGACGCCCGGCTGGCCGTGATCGAACGTGCGATCGACGATGATTCTCCGCACGAAGCCGATGTGCGGGCCGACCTCAACATGCTTGTGGGCCTGGGAGGGCTAGAGCGCACTGTCAACGAGCTGCACGCGCTCTTCGAACGCTGCGGCCTGCGAGCCTGCAGCGTCTTCGATGCCGGGGAGTACCGGATTTTTCTGTGTCGGACGGGCATGTAGCTGCCGAGCCGGAGGCACATCGACCGGTTGAATCCGCCGCCGAAAGCAGCGCTCACGATGCAGAGCCGGCGGTTAGTGAGCCATCCAGCTTTCCCCGAGGCGGGCAGTCTGCTAGCACGAACTTCACGTATTGCGACTCGTCGGCGCCGCGCGCTGCGGGATGACAAAAATGCAGGCGCCCATGAACAGCAGCAGCGCCAGCGACGCGTACAGGCGACTGAGTTGCAGCCCGCCTTGCGCCACCGGCTTGTCCAGGAAGTCACCCACCGTGGCCCCCAGTGGCCGCGTGAGGATGAAAGCGGCCCAGAACAGCAGCGTGTGCGACACCTTGGTCCAGAAGTACAGCGCCGCGACGATCAGCAGTCCGCCAGCGAAGACGAGTGCGCCACGTTCGTAACCCAACCCGAGCCCCGCCACGGTCGGTGCCCGCCAGCCAGTCGCCCAGCGCGGTGCCCAAAGTTTGCGAGAAGAGGATCGTGATCCAGTAAAGCCATTCGACCTTTGGCCGCACGATGCTCTGGACCGACACCGCGGCCGTCGGCACGACGAGCCTACTGATTCATTACCTGCGGCGTACTGCAGCGGCGTGACGGCCGGGTCGCCCGGTCGACGGCTGTTGCCTGGGGATTCGAATTTCGCTCCTCCAAACCGGCCAGTAATGAATGTCCGCAAATGGCCGACAGCCGCTAAACGCAACCACTAGGCGCTTTCGACCCAAAGCGGTCCTCCGAAACCCTGACTTCAACGCCGGAAAGCGGGCGCTCCAATTCGTTCTCGTAATGCGCCCAGGTCTGCCGGAGGGGG
>JAAPAA010000242.1 GCA_012274165.1 Thiobacillaceae bacterium | reverse complement strand
TTGCCTCCAAATGCGGATGACTGCAAGGCGCGCGACGCCCCGAAGGAAGTCCCCTCGGGGGACGAAGCCAAGGGTGGTTCCCTTGGCGAGGAGCGCAACGCCGCAGGCGCCGCATTTGGAGGCAATCCGAAGGGACGGGGGCTAATTTGGGCGCAGCGCTGCGTTGCTCGTCGCTTGTTTGGAACGACCAAACGGCACTCCTCGCGCCTTGCGCTGCATCCCAAATTACCCCCGTCGCGCTCATGTGCTGAAGGTAAACAGACCCTACCAGGCGCATTGACCGATTCCAGCCGGTCAACGCAAGGCAGGATGTGCGCAGTCGCAGGTCCTCAGTCGACGCCGATCATCACGCTGCTTGCCTTGATGATGGCGTACGCCTTCTTGCCCTTTTTCAGCTTCAGCGCCTTGGCCGAGTTCGCGCTGATCACCGCGACGATTTCAATTCCCGGGGCGATGCCCAGCACCACTTCGGCGCTGACCGGGCCCTGGACGACATTCTTGATTTTGCCCTTGATGGTGTTTCTCGCGCTGATCTTCATGTGTTTCTCCTCAGTTTGAACGGGCCAGCACGGTTGCCGCGCGCTTTGCCGGCAAGGCCTCGCTGACGTCGTAGAATTTTCCGGTGATCGCCGTGCCGTATCCTGGCATGGCAGTCAGGATTTCGCGCAATTGCGCGCCGCCGAGCAAACCGACGAACTTCGCCAGCAAGGGCTCCTGCAAGGAATCGCTGCGGCAAGCGAGGTAATAGCGCTCGGTCAGCAAGGGAATAAAGTCGAGCCCGTAGTGGGCAGCTGCGGCGCGTATGCCGTAGCCGGCGTCGGCCATGCCGCCGGCCACCGTGGCGGCGACCGCGAGATGGGTGAACTCTTCGGAGTGGTAGCCGTCTATCGCCGCCGGGTCGATGCCGGCACCGGACAGCAGTTCGTCGAACTCGATGCGGCTGCCCGATTCGCGCTGGCGATTGATCAGGCGCACTTGCGGCCGGGTCAGGTCGCTTAGATCGTGGATGCCCTTGGCATTGCCCTTTGCCACCATCAGGCCCTGGGTGCGCGTGGCCAATCCGACCAGTGTGTGCTGGCGCGGCTTCAGGTAACGGCGGAACATCGCCGCCGCGGCTTGCTCCATGCCTTCGGCGAAATGGAATCCGGCGATGCTGCACTGGCCTTTGGCCAGCGCCGCGAGGCTGTCGAGGCTGCCGACGAAGCGCAGGTCGAGCTTGAGGCCGTCGTTGCGCGCGAGCCGGTCGCGCAGCTGTGCCAGCGCCAGATCGTGGCTGGCGCAAATTGCCAGCCGGTTTGCGCTGGTTTCGATCACGCGCGATAGCACCCGTTCAATTTCATGGCCCACGCTTTCCAGTTCTGGCGCCAAGCGCGCCTGCACCAGTTGCTCGGCCCACAGCAGCTTCTGCCCCAGTTCGGTGAGTTCCGCGCCCCGCCCCCGGCTCAGCTTGACCAGAGGCTTGCCGAACATGCGCTCCCATTTGCCCATCAGGCCCCATACATGCCGGTATGACAGCTGCGCCGATCTTGCCGCGCCGGCCAGAGAGCCCGTTTCGTGAACCGCATACAGCACGCGAAACAGGATCGGCTCGACCGCCTGGCTGCCGCCGGGCTGAAGTTGCCATTCGTATTGGAGCTTGACGCGAATCATTATGCAGTCCTGTTCATATTTGGATATAGCCCACGATCGAATAGTATCGCCATAACTTAGCAGAAAGTCAGGGAAATTTCGACTAATTGCGGGAATCCGGCGGCGTTTGCCAGCGCTGCCGACGGGCACTGTTTTTACTGGAGGAGACTGAACGTGAGAACAATACTGTTGACGCTGCTGTTCACTGCGGGTGTGTTGTCGCTCGGCGTGGCCAATCCGGCCGCCGCGCGTGACATCAGGATGGCGACCACCACCAGCACCGACAATTCCGGGCTGCTCAAGGTTCTGCTGCCGAAATACGAGGCCAAGTGCGCTTGCAAGCTTCGCTATGTCGCAGTGGGCACTGGCGCCGCGATGAAACTGGGCGAGAACGGCGATGCCGATGTGCTGCTGGTGCATGCGCGCAAGGCCGAGGACGAGTTTATCGCCAAAGGCTATGGCGTCAACCGGCGCGACGTGATGTACAACGATTTCGTCCTGGTGGGACCGAAGAGCGACCCCGCGCATGTGCGCGGCATGAAGGACGTGCTCGCGGCGATGAAAAAACTCAGGGACAGCGGCGCGCTGTTCATTTCGCGCGGCGACGATTCCGGCACCAACAAGATGGAATTGGGCTACTGGAAAGCGCTGGGCATCGACCCCAAGGGGCCCGCCTATCTTGCAGTCGGCCAAGGCATGGGGCAAACACTTACGGTTGCCGGAGAGAAGGGCGCTTACACGCTGAGCGACCGCGCCACCTATGCCACTTACAAGGACCGCACCGGCCTCGAGGTGCTGGTCGAGGGCGACAAGATTATGCTCAACCCCTACGGCGTGATCGCGGTGAATCCGCAACGCTATCCCGGCGTGAATTACGCCGGCGCGATGGACTTCATCGAATGGATTACCTCGCCGGAAGGGCAGGCGGATATCGCCGCGTTCAAGCCCACCGGCGCGCAGTTGTTCTTCCCCGACTACAAAAAATAGCGCGAAATCCGCATAGCAGGCTGGCGCTTTTCACCGGCCTGCGCGCTCACCTGCAAGGAAATAATGGGTCTGCTGGAACCTACGCGTGAGGCCTTTGCGCTGCTGCTGCGCGGCGATGCGGAATTGCTGCGCATCATCTGGCTGTCGCTGTGGCTTTCGCTTGCGGCGATCGCGCTGATCTCGCCGCCGTCGATTGCGCTGGGCGTGCTGCTGGCGAAGCGGCGCTTTCCCGGCCAGCGCGCCATCGTGGTGCTGGTGCAGGCTCTGCTGTCGTTTCCGACCGTGGTCATCGGTCTGATCATCTACCTGCTGTTGTCGCGGCGCGGGCCGCTGGGCTCGTTCGAGCTGCTGTTTACGCCGAGCGCGATCGTGCTCGGCTATATGGCCATCGCTTTCCCGATACTGGTGGTGTTCACCGTGTCGGCGGTGCAGGGGGCCGATGCGCGCGTGTACGAAACCGCGCGCAGCCTGGGCGCGAGCCGCGCGGGGGCGGCGCTGACCACACTGTGGGAAGTCCGCTTCGGCATCATCGCCGCGGTAGTGAATGCATTCGGCCGCGTGATCTCGGAGGTCGGCTGCGCCATCATGGTCGGCGGCAATATCGCCGGCCTGACGCGCAACATGCCCACCGCCATTGCGCTCGAGACCAGCAAAGGCGATTTCGCGCAGGGCATCGCGCTGGGCATGGTGCTGATGGCGGTGGCGCTGGGCATAAACATCGTCATGGCGCTGCTGCAGGGCGAAGGCGGCCTGAAATGAGCGAGATCCTGTTCGAGGCATCCGGGCTGCTGCGGCGGCTGGGCGGGCGTCGCGTGCTCAACGGCCTCGCCCTGCGCCTGGAGCGCGGGCAGGGCTATGTCATGTCGGGCGACAACGGCAGCGGCAAAACCACCTTGCTGCGCATACTCGCCGGGCTGGAGGCGGCCGACGCCGGTGTGCTGCGGTTTGCCGGCGAGCAGGCGCTGCTGCCGCGCTATCCGGACGCGTGGCGCCGGCGCGCCGTGTACGTGCACCAGCACCCTTATCTGTTCAATACCAGCGTCGCCGGGAACATCGCCTACGGCCTGAAAGCGCGCGGCGAACGCGGCGAGCAGTGGAAGCGGAAGGTGGAAGAAGCGATCGATTGGGCCGGCGTGCGGGAGGTGATTTCCGTGCCGCCGCAAAAGCTCTCGGGCGGCGAACGCCAGCGCGTCGCGATGGCGCGGGCCAAGGTGCTCTCGCCGCAGCTGCTGCTGCTCGACGAGCCGACTGCGAATCTGGACGCGGACGGGCGCCAGCGCACAATAGAGCTGCTGGCGCGCCTGTGCGCCGAAGGCGTGACCATCCTGACCGCCTGTCATGACCGCGAGATCATCGAGCTGCCGGAGGTGCGGCGCTTCCATCTGGAAGACGGCAAACTCGTCCCTCTGGCCTGAGTCCCCGCCGCGGCGGGCCCGATTCCGGGAACCGGTCAATAGTAATTGAAGGCCCAGATCAGTAGCCCTGCAACAAGCAGAGGTAGCAGCAGCTTCAGCCACAGCGGCAAGGGAGGCCGCAGATGGCTGACCTCACTTTCAGCGAAGACATGGCCGCATTCCGGGCAGCGCAGCTGCGTGGCCATGTCGCGCACCGCCGGTGCGGGCATTAGCGTCGACAGCGCGCTTTTTGCCCAATCGTCGCTGGACGAGAACCGAGCTCCGCACTTCGAACATTCCTGGTTCGCCATATACCCTCCACTGCAGATGGCCGAGGTGCAGCAATTCTCGCATTTTTTTGCCCTGGAGCCTATGCAGCAGGGCCAGCGCAGCGATGGCTATTCACGCCGCGTAGCCGACTTCCCGGGGGGCGGGGACGCAATCCACGGATCTAATGTCCGTCCGTCACCGCAAGCGAGGGGTTTGCCTGCCGAATGCTGCTAAAATCGCCGGCTCTACAACTACCGTTCCGCCGCTCGCGCGGGGCGCCAGCAGCAGATGAAGATTTTCGGTTTTGCCGGCTGGTCCGGCAGCGGCAAGACTACCCTGATAGAACAGGTGATTCCGCGGTTCGTGCATGCCGGCCTGAAGGTGTCGCTGATCAAGCACGCGCACCATCGCTTCGACGTCGATCACCCGGGCAAGGACTCGTACCGCCATCGCGCTGCGGGCTGCAGCGAAGTGCTGGTCACCTCGAAACAGCGCTGGGCGCTGATGCACGAAGCGCAGGACGAGCCCGAGGCGACGCTGGAGCAGCAGATGGCGCGCATGTCGCCCTGCGACCTGCTGCTGATCGAGGGCTACAAGTACTACCCCCTGCCCAAGCTGGAGATCTACCGCGGAGCGAACGGCAAGCCGCCGCTGTATCCCGAGGATCAACATATCGTGGCACTGGCGACCGATACGCCGCTGCAAACGCCCTTGCCCCAGTTCGGGCTGGAGGACTACGATGCAATCACCGCATTCGTGC
>JAAPAA010000241.1 GCA_012274165.1 Thiobacillaceae bacterium | reverse complement strand
TCACATGGCTGTAGCCGCCCAGCATCATTTGCGTGCGGAAGGCCGCCTCGTCGAGAGTGTCTTTTTGCTTGAGGAAAAACGTGTGGGCAGCCAGAAACGCCGGCGGCGCCAGGCGATACAGCGCAGTGGACAGCGCGACCACGGCGATGTCGAACTCGCCGCGCGAAATCTGGTACAGCGTCGCCAGCCGCTCCGAAATCAAATCGGGGTGGGGCGAAAAGCTGTCGTAGGGCAGGGTTTCCCAGTCGGGAAACGCGCAGATCCGCAATTCCGGGTCAAACCAGCGCAATTCCTCGGTCAGGCGATGGGCGTCCCAAGCGCTGGCGCACACCACCACCAGCGGCGCGGCCTGGCGCGCCATTTCGGCCAGATACAGCGCGTCGGCGGCGCCGGCGAGTCCGGACTGACCGTGTGAATTGGGAGTGGGAGTGAAGAACGCCATGCAAATACCAAGATTATAGGGGAATCGTCGGCATTCGAAGCCGAAGGCGGGGCAGGTATAATGCCCGCCTTCCCTTGTTTGTGTGACACCCCATGAGCCTTAACAAAGTCAGCTCCGGCCGCAATCTGCCCGACGATTTCAACGTCATCATCGAAATCCCCGCCCACGGCGAACCCATCAAATACGAAGTGGACAAGGAGTCCGGCGCAATGTTCGTCGACCGCTTCATGTCCACCGCCATGCATTACCCCTGCAATTACGGCTATATCCCGCACACCCTGTCCGAAGACGGCGACCCGGTCGACGTACTGGTGGTTACGCCGATCCCGCTGATCACCGGCGTGGTGGTGCGCTGCCGTCCCATCGGCATGCTGAAGATGACGGATGAAGCAGGCGTGGACGCCAAACTGCTGGCTGTTCCAGTCGACAAGCTGTGCAGCCTTTATACCAACGTGAACAAGCCCGAAGATGTGCAGCCCTGGTTGCTGGAACAGATTTCCCATTTCTTCGAGCACTACAAGGACCTGGAAAAGGGCAAGTGGGTCAAGGTCGAAGGCTGGGTTGGGGTGGATGATGCCCGCGCCGAGATTCTGGCCGGCGTGGAACGCTACCGCAACACCAGCGACAAACCTGCGTTCTAAGCATGAAAGTCTGCATCCTCTCCGACTCCCACGACAATCGCCGCTTGTTGGGCGCTGCGGTTGAACATGCCAAGGCGAATGGGGCGGAGGCGGTGCTGCATTGCGGCGATGTGGTCGCGCCGACCACCTTGCGGGTGCTGCAAAAATACGAGTTGCCCGTGCATGTCATCCACGGCAACAACACGGGCGACCTGTTCAACATGAGCCGGCTGGCGGCCGAACCCAATAGCGTGATCCGCTATCACGGCCAGGATGCCGCTTTCACGCTGGCAGACCGCCATGTGTTCCTGGTGCATTACCCACATTACGCGCAGGCGCTTGCCTGTACCGGCGACTACGACCTGGTGTGTTGCGGTCATGACCACCAGTCCAGCATCTCGCAAGTCGCCACCGTCAAAGGTGGGCAAACCTGGCTGATCAATCCCGGCACCGTTGGGGGCGTTGGCGCGCCGCCCACTTACATCATGGCGGACCTCGCGACCATGCAGTTCGACATCATCACGATTGAAGCTGCACCGGCTTCGATTCTGCCGCCGGTAACTCCGCACGTCTGATGTTGAAGTTACACTTGCCGGCCAGTACGCTGACACGCATTTCCCCTTATTCCCGCATAGAAAACTTCGATTGAAATTGCACGCTGCTCCATGATGGCGAGAGCCGGCTTCGGAGTACCATTTCGAAGATTAAATTCGGGCTTGAAATCCGGCTATCTGGGGCGACGCAAAGCCTTGAGTCTCAGGTAATCCAAAATGGCTTTGTATCCATCGGATGGAGAAAAAAATGACGGACATCGTTGCGACCAACGAGACCATACTCGTGGTGGGCGGCGGCATTTCCGGCATGACCGCTGCACTTGAAGCGGCCGAAACCGGCAAGAATGTCGTCCTGGTTGAAAAAAATCCCGCGCTGGGTGGCCGTACCTCCCAGTTATACCGCTACTTTCCCAAGCTGTGTCACCCCACCTGCGGACTTGAAATCAACCTGCGCCGCCTCAAGGGCAATCCGCGCGTGCGCGTGCTGACGCTGGCTGAAGTCTCAGGTATCGAAGGCAGTACGGGCAATTACACCGCCACCATCAAGGTCAAACCGCGCTATGTGAATGAAAACTGCACCACCTGCGGCGATTGCGGCAAGGCGGTCGAGACCATGGTGGACGACCCGTTCAACTACAACATGGGCCAGCACAAGGCCGCTTACCTGCCCAATGCAATGGCGTATCCGCAGCGCTTTGTGCTCGACCCGGCGATCATCGGCACCGCCGATGCCGACAAGGCAAAGGCTGCGTGCAAGTACGGCGCGATCGACCTCGATATGCAAGAGGAAGTGATCCAGGTCAAGGCGGGCGCCGTGATTTGGGCAACCGGCTGGAAACCTTACGACGCGGCGAAGATTCAGCCCTACGGCTATGGCCGCTTCAAGAACGTTATCACCAGCGTTGAGTTCGAGCGCCTGGCCGATATCCACGGCCCCACCGGCGGCAAAATCCTGCGCCCCGGCGACGGCAAGGAAGCGAAGAACATCGCCTTCATCCAGTGCGCTGGTTCGCGCGACGAAAACCATTTGCGCCATTGCTCGCGGATCTGCTGCATGGCGTCGCTGAAGCAGACGCATTACGTGCGTGAAAAATACCCGGAAGACGGCAAGTCGACCATCTACTACATCGACATCCGCGCCATCGACCGTTTTGAAGATTTTTATCAGAAGGTGCAGGCGGATACCTCGGTGAGCTTCATCAAGTCCAAGGTGGCCAAGGTGACCGAAGACGCACAGGGCAACCCGGTGTGTCATGGCGTGGATACCGAAGGCTACAAACGCTACACCACCCAGCATGATCTCGTGGTTCTGGCCGTGGGCATGGAGCCATCGGTCAATGGCATCAATATTCCTGGCCATATCGTTGCCGATTCGAGCGGCTTCATCGAAGCCGATCCGGCTAACGGTGCTGTGTTTGGCGCGGGTTGCGCAACCAATGCGCTGGATGTGAACCGTGCAGTGCAATCAGCCACTGCGGCGGCATTGAGAGCCATCCAGGTCGTGAACAAAGTAGCAAAGGCGGAGGCTTAACATGGCAGACATCAAAGTTGCAGCGTATATCTGCAAGGGCTGCGGTCTGGGCGAGCGTCTGGATACGGACGCACTGGTCAAGACTGCACAGAAGGACGGCAAGGTGCCGATGACGAAGTCGCACGACTTCCTGTGTAACGCCGACGGCGTGGCGATGATCAAGAACGACATCGCCAACGAGGGCGTCACCCACATCATGATCGGCGCGTGTTCGCGCCGGGCCAAAACCGAGGCATTTTTCTTCCCCGAAAATGCGGTGGCGCGCGCCAACCTGCGCGAAGGCGTGGTGTGGATCCGTCCCGACACGGACGACGCGCGTGAAACCACGCAAGAGATGGCGGAAGACTACATCCGCATGGGTTGCGCTGAAGTCAAGGCGATGACGGCACCCGGCGGAAATCCCAATACCGGCAGCAGCAAGACGCTGCTCGTCGTTGGTGGCGGCGTCACTGGCATGACCACGGCGATCGAAGCGTCCAAAACCGGTTATTCCGTGGTGCTGGTCGAAAAAACCGGTGCGCTCGGCGGCTGGGCAGCCAAACTGTACAAGCGCGTGCCGGTGCATGAGCCCTACAAGTCGCCCGCCGATACCGGCGTGGGCGAATTGGTGTCGCAGGTGCTGGGCGACAGCAATATCAAGGTCTATTTGAACGCAACCATTGCCAAGACCGACGGCGCACCGGGCCGCTTCGTGGTCGAAATCGCCACCGAGTCGGGGGCCACGCACACCGAAGATATCGGTGCGATCGTGCAGGCGTCCGGCTTCACGCTGTATGACATGAACAAGCTGCCGGAACTCGGCGGCGGCAAGTCGGCCAACGTGGTCGATCAGGCCGGACTCGAAGCGCTGGCGCTCGCCGCGACCGATGGCGTGATTCGCCGTCCCAGCGACGGCCAGCCGGTGAAATCGGTGGTGTTCGTACAGTGCGCAGGCCAGCGCGACACGACGGGGCAACACCTGTCGTACTGCTCCGGTTTTTGCTGCAACACCAGCATCAAGCAGGCGATGTATTTCAAGGATGCCAACCCCAGCGTTGACACCACCATCATCTACACCGATCTGCGCACACCGGGCAACGGCGAGGATTTCTATCGCAGCGCGCAGGAAAAAGGCGTGATCTTTACCAAGGGCAAAGTGGCCGCAGTGACGCCCAACGGCGCCACCAGCACGGTGAAATTCCACGACCTGATTCTCGACGACAAAGATGCAGCCATGCTCGATGTCGATCTCGTTGTGCTGGCGACGGGCCAGGTGGCGAACTCGGGCATCAATATCGAAGCGCCGGTTGTCGAAGCAGAAGAGGGGGCGATTGAAGTCAAGCCGATTTCCATCCTCAACCTGACTTACCGTCAAGGCAAGGACGTGCCGCAACTGAAGCAGGGCTTCACCGATTCGCATTTCATCTGTTTCCCGTACGAAACGCGTCGCACCGGCATCTATACTGCCGGTCCGGTGCGCCGTCCGATGGACATTGCGCAGGCGCGTGAAGACGCGACCGGTGCCGCGCTGAAGGCGATCCAGGCGCTGGAGAACGCAGAACTTGGCCGGGCCGCGCACCCGCGTTCGGGCGACTTGTCTTTCCCGAAAGTGCGTCTCGAAGGCTGCACCCAGTGCAAACGCTGCACGGTGGAATGTCCGTTCGGCGCCATCGATGAAGATGAAAAGCGCTTCCCGGTATTCAACGAATCGCGCTGCCGCCGTTGCGGCACCTGCATGGGCGCCTGTCCGGTGCGGGTGATTTCGTTCGAAAACTACTCGGTCAATACCGTCGGCGCGCAGATCAAGGCGGTCGATATTCCCGACGAGTTCTCCGAAAAGCCACGCATCCTGATTCTGGCCTGCGAGAACGATGCCTACCCTGCGCTGGACATGGCGGGCATGAACCGCATCGAATATTCGGCCTATGTGCGTACCATCCCGATCCGTTGCCTGGGTTCGGTCAACACCATCTGGATCACCGATGCGTTGAACGCGGGCTACGATGGCGTGATGCTGATGGGCTGCAAATCGGGCGACGAATACCAGTGCCACTTTGTAAAAGGCTCGGAACTGGGTCGGGTGCGGATGTCCAAGATTGACGACACGCTGAAAACGCTGAATCTGGAATCTGAACGCGTGCGCGATCTCGAAGTGGCGATCACCGACATCGAGCGGCTGCCGGAGATGATCAACAAGTACGCTGCCGAACTGGTGGCGGTTGGCCCCAGCCCGTTCAAAGGCATGTAGGAGCAAGATGAAATGAGCGCAAATACGGCATTGGCGGAGAAATACCGCAACAATTTCCTCAAGGAAATCGAAGAACAGGTCGAGATGGGCGACTGGGTCAAGATGTGCATGCAATGCGGCGTCTGCTCCGGTTCCTGCCCGACCAATTTCCAGAGCGCGTGGGAGCATCCGCCACAGGAACTCTTCATGATGATCCGCGCCGGCAAGCGTGAAGAAGTGCTGACCTCGAGCTCGATGTGGAACTGCACCTCGTGCTACAACTGCATCGTGCGCTGCCCGCGCAAGCTGCCGATCACCCACATCATGCACGGCATCGCCGAATACGCGCACCGCATCGGCCTGGCGCCGAAGATGCAGCCCACGCGTTTCTTCAGCGGCCTGTTCTGGAAAAACTGCACCCATACCGGCCGCGTCAACGAACTCAAATTGTCGATGGGGCTGTACTTCAAGGATGGCTTGGCCGCGGGCATCAAGGAAGGCATGAAAATGAAGAATGTCGCGATCGGCCTGGTGCTGGCCAAGCGGCTCAATCCGTTCGAACTGTTCGGCGGCCACAAGTGCAAAGATCAAAAAGGCATCCAGGCGATGCTGAAAAAAGCCTATGAACTCGAACGCGGGCGTAAAGCCGCCAAGATGGCAGGCTGAGGAGATAACAATGGCCAAACATGAATATGCGTTTTACCCTGGTTGTTCGTCGCAAAAAGGCGCTTCCGCTTCCAACTACCTGACCTCGGTCGAGTCGATGTGCAAGACGCTTGACGTCAAGCTCACCGAAATTCCCGACTGGAACTGCTGCGGCGCATCGATTGGCTATGCCGAAGCGGGCGAACTGCCGCGCCATGTGATGAATGCGCGCAATTTCGCCTTGTCCGAGAAGCACATGCCGGGGCAGGAAATCGTCGCCACCTGTGCTGCCTGCTGGCTCGGCGCGCGCGAGACCCGTGAGCGTCTCAGTCATTCCGACACGCTGATGGCCGACACGCGCGAAGCGCTCAAAGAAGCCGGGCTCACCATCACCGAGATGCCCAACATCCGTCACATGGTCGAAGTGCTGATCGAAGACCTTGGCTTCGACGAGATGAAAAAGCACGTCGTGCGTCCGCTCGAAGGCGTCAAGATCGCGGGCTACGTCGGCTGCCAGACCAACCGCCCGTTCGGCGTCGATGGCGAGTCGTTCGAAAACCCGCAGTACCTCGACAAAATGGTCGAAATGGTCGGCGCGGAGTCGATTCCCGAGTACGAACAGAAAGTCACCTGTTGCGGCGGCGCGCTGGCCTTCTCCGAGCCCGAAAAGGCGCAAGCGCAGATCAGGGACATCGTCGAGTCGGCGTATGACCACGGCGCCGAAATGATCGTTACCCCTTGCCCGCTGTGCCAGGCCAACGTCGAGATCTATCAGGGCCACGTCAACAAGACATACGGCACCAAGTTCAATATCCCGGTGATGTATTACAGCCAGTTGATGGTCGTCGCCTACGGTGGCAGCGCAAAAGACGCGGGGTTGAATGGGCAGGTCATCAAGGCACGCAGGCTGGAAGAAATCGCGGCCAAGCCGGTCAAGCGCTAAACTTTCGGCTGCACGCAAACAGACAGGGGCGTATGCCCCTGTTTTGTTTTTGCAACCCAGCTTTATTTGATAAATGGAAATCCGTATGAAAAAGCCATCCAATCTCACTGAATTGATCGATCTTGTTCACGAGGCGGTATACGAAGTCGACGAGTTGCGCGCCTGCCTCGAACACGATGACGAAGAGGCTGCAACCTACACCCCTTATCTCGACTCGCTCGATGGCATGTTGCGCACCCTGCATGAATCCATGGTGTCGGGCAGCTATCCAGGCGTAGGGCAGGGCGTAGACCTGCCCTACATGGAGTTATTCAAAAAGTATGAACGCAGCATTCCTTTTCGCGAACTGCTGCGCACCATCAATGCGACGCACCGCGAAGGATATGAGCACTAAGAGATGTGCGGTCACTGGACAGGTGCCACTTGTTGCGATGGGGGGCTGCTTGGCGCCGGCGCCGTTACGGTTGGTGTCGGCAGTGCAGACGGAACGAATACGAACTGCCAGTCAGCGTAAGTGACAGCCTCGGCGAACGTCGCATTTTCGGAAGAAAACCCCGCAATTTTAAACGGGTGCCCAGTTGACTGGCTGTGCACGCCGGTGATGCCTTGGCCATCGGGCACGCGGATCAGGGCGAACGCTTCGCCGGTGAACGGATCGCGATACGCGCGCCGCAGATGCCGCACGACATTTGGGCGGCGATGGTCTTCCAGCAGTTCATCGATGCTTTGCGGCAGGCGTGGCTGACCAGGCTCCAGTTCGTAATAGCTGCGGATGGCTTGGCGGTACTGGTCGCCGATAAACAGAAGCTCGGCCTCGCGGGCGCGCTTGACATCTGTGCTCCAGAGTGTGCCCGCCGCGACCAGCCCCATGCCAATCAACGCGATCAACATCAGGACGAAAAGATAGGTGAATCCGGCTTGAGCGGATTTACCAATTTGCATAGGGGCTGCCATCACGCGCGGTGCCTGGCGCACCGCTCTTGATGTCATAGAGCTCGCCGGTTTCACTCTCGCCAGCCTCATTGGCGGACGGCGCAACCGCTTGCCAGGTGTCGCTGCGTTCGGTAATCGGATCGACCGGCAGCGCGCGCAGATAATGTGCGCTCACCAGTTCATCGAGGCTGTTCGGGTAGCGGCCACGGTCGCCGTGGTATTTGTCGATGGCGTCGCGCATTACGGCAAGGTCCTGCTTGAGGATGGTTTCGCGCGAACTGGCCAGATGATTGAAATAACGCGGCAGCGCCAGCGCCAGAAGCAGCGCGATGATGGCCATGACCACCATCAGTTCGACCAGGGTGAATCCCCGCTTGTTCCAATTCAACTTGCCCCGTTTCAACATGTGCTCACCATTCCCGATAGGGCACGCCATCGAGTCCGATGCCGGACGATAGCGAATAGACGTCGAAAACGTCGTCGCCAGCGACTGGAGCATCAGCCGGGCTCGCATAGCTGCGCACCCCCCAGGTTTCGGCGGGGGGAGCCGCCGTGTCCGGGTAAAACGGATCACGCGGCAGGCGGCGCAGGAAATAAAGCTTTTTTCCAGCAGAGATCTGGGTTTGATCGGTCACCCCTTTCCACAAGCTGTCCAGATTGGGGGGATAGCCGCTGCCCCCTTCTACTTTCTGGATGCGGCCTTCCTTGACACTCAGTTTGTACTCGTCCAGCGCGCTGCGAATTTGCCGCAACGCCTCGCGCAGTTCGGTTTCCTTGTGCCGCTGCTGCACCAGTTGAGCGAACGGAACGGCCACACTGGCAAGCAGGGCGAGGATGGCCATGGTGACCATTAACTCGATCAGGCTGAACCCGCCGCCGCGCCGTGGAGACATATCAGTTTCCTGACTGGTCCGGCTGCGGCAGCGAAGGCAGGGGCGGCGAAGGCAGGATCATCGGAATGGGCTCGATCTCCGGATTGGCCGGTGGCTCGATGGGTGCCTCGGGTGGGGCGACCTGAATCGGGGGAAAGTTCCGTTCCGCCATCATCGAGGACGGCGCATCCGTACCGCCGCCGATCGCATTTTCGGTTACGCCCCTGAACTCGCTGATGGCTGGCTGCGGGGCTTGTGCGTTGCGCAAGATGTGGGGCGTGATCAGCAGCACGATCTCGGTCTTGGTGTTTTCATCGCTCTTGCTGGAGAACAGGTGTCCCAAAATCGGCAGACTGGCGAGACCGGGAATGCCGCTCGACGAGCCGCGCTGTTCTTCCGAAATCAGGCCGGCCAGCACCTGGGTTTCGCCATCTTTCAGACGCAATACCGTAGTGGCGTTGCGGGTGCCGATCTGGTAGGTGAGGGAGCCACCGGCGCTACGGACTTCCTTCACGATGTTGGAGACTTCCAGATTGACTTTGATTTGCACATCGTCACGCATCAGCACGCTGGGCTCGACTTCAAGCTTCAGGCCGACATCGAGATAGGAGACCGATTCGCTGACACCGACGTTGGCGGTGGAGGTGGTGGTGATGACCGGCAGTTTGTCGCCGATGAGAATTTTGGCTTTTTCGCGGTTTTTCACCCGGATGCGCGGGTTGGCCAGGATGTTGACGTCACTGTCATCCTGTTGCACGTTTACCGCCGGTGTAGGGCTGATGCCAATGTCCTTGGCGGAAATGTGTTTCAGGTTTTCCAGCGTCAGCGGCGAGGTCAGCGGGTTCGGGTTGAGCAGCGAAAACTGATTGGGGTACTGCACGCCCAGATCGAGCAGGTGCGAGCGTTTGACCTCAAGCACCTCCACATGCAGCATCACTTCCGGCTCGGCCAGGTCCTGCACCGCGATGATTTTTTCCGCCAGATGAATGGCGTCGGGGGTGTCGCGGATGACCAGCTGGTTGAGGCGTTCGTCCACATACATGTCCTTGGACTTGATCAGGACGCGCAACATCGCCATGACGCTTTTCGCATCGGCATTCCCCAGATAAAAGCTCTTGACCATCAACTCCTGGTATTGCTTCTGTTTTTGCGGCGTGTCGGGGTAAATCAGCAGCGTAGTGGGGCTCATCACTTTCCTGGCAAGCTGGCCGGTGGTGAGCAGCATGCTGATCGCATCGGCGATCGTGGTATTGCGCGCAAACAGGGTGGCTTTGGTATCGAGTCGCACGTCCTTGTCGAACACGAAGTTGATGCTGGACTGGCGCGAAATCATGTCGAACACATTACGCAGCGGCGAATCACGGAATTCCAGCGTCACCATTTTGCGTGAGGATGCATTGAGTTCGCGGGGCGCGATTTCGTCCTGCGCGCGTGCCACCTGAACCTTGCGCTGCATATCAATGGCGCCCGCGTAGTTGGGCGATTGCGCCAGTACCTGCCGTGCCTTGTCCGCTGCCAGCGCGAGATTATTTTGGTTCAGTGCAGTCTGGGCCTCTTCCAGCAAACGATGATTGGTAACCTCGCTTTCCATATTCGCCAGCAGCGTTTTCGCGCGCGGGTTTTCCGGATGGATGGTGAGCACTTTCTGCAGCGTCGCCCCGGCCGCGACAAAATTCGCCTGCTCGATTTCCTGCTGTGCCTGAAGCAGCCATTGGCTGGCCAGCTTTTCGCGCTGGGAGTAGTAATACGATTTCAACTCCAGGTTGTTGGGCTCTTCTTTCATTCCGGCTTGCAGGCGGGCAAGCCCGGCTTCGGTCGCGCCGCTACCAATCAGTTCGCGTCCTTCGCTTAGACCCGGGCTGGCGCATCCGGTCAGGCCGGCGGCGCCGAGCAATGCGGCAAGCAGAATAATGATTTTGGCGTGCTGCAATTTAATCTCCCATGCGCAAACTGCGCACTTGATTCAGCGGTAAATAGGTGAAATTCAAATTCGGCCCTGCAACCGGCTCAAGTCGCCAGGTGCCGTCGAGCACCTGACCCACGCGCGCGCTGATGGGCACCGTGCCACGGGTCAGGTAATACGTGGTGGTACTGTCTTCCTGCCAGCGCCCCATATAACTGAAGGGCAAAGCCGGTGCTTGTGGCGGCGGCGGTGGGACGTAGGGT